>NZ_JBCNYA010000025.1:0-64423 GCF_049727805.1 Frateuria sp. YIM B11624 | reverse complement strand
AACGCCAGGTCAGATGGGGGGTCAGCTCCGATCCCGCACCAGGTGACAGTCCCGCGAGCCCCGGCCCCTCACCCCGGCCCTCTCCCCGCAGGGGAGAGGGAGCAAGGCGCGGCTAGTCGGCCGCCGGATCCATGTCGGGGAACAGCACATCGGTATAGCCGAACTTCGAGAAGTCGGTGATGCGCGACGGGTACAGCCGCCCGATCAGGTGATCGCACTCGTGCTGCACCACGCGGGCGTGGAAGCCTTCGGCCGTGCGGTCGATCGGCTGGCCCTTCGGATCGATGCCCTGGTAACGGATCAGCGTGAAGCGGCTCACCGCGCCGCGCAGGCCGGGCACCGAGAGGCAGCCTTCCCAGCCCTCTTCCATGTCCTGCGAGATGGGCGTCACCAGCGGATTGAGCAGGATCGTACGCGGCACCGACGGCGCATCGGGATAGCGGTCGGAGCGATCGAAACCGAAGATCACCAGTTGCAGGTCCACGCCGATCTGCGGCGCGGCCAGGCCGACGCCGCCGGCCGCTTCCATGGTGTCGAACATGTCCTGGATCAGCTCGTCCAGCTCGGCGCTGCCGATCATGCCGGGCGGCACGGCCGGGGCGATGCGCAGCAGGCGCGGGTCGCCCATCTTGAGGATGTCGCGGATCATCTTGGGCCTCGCGGGATCAGCGTGCTGCTACAGGACTGTGGGTGCGGCGGGGCGATTGCAAGAGCACCGCCATGTCGTCGCAGGGTGGGCTTCAGCTCACCATCCGGTGTCGTGGCGGTGGGCTGAAGCCCACCCTACGAATCGCATCAACGGCTGCCGAAGACCTTCTTCAGCAGTTCGGTGGTACGTGCGGCCGGGTTCTTGCGGATCGCCTGCTCCTGCTCGCCGATTACCGTGAACAGGCCGTCCAGCGTCTGCGCGGTGACGTAGTCGTCCAGGTCCAGCGGGTTGCGCTGGTCGTCGCCACCGCCACCCAGCGCACCGAGTACGCCGCCCAGCCCGTTGCCCTCGCCAGCCGTGAAGGCCTTGTACTTGCGGGTGACGCCGACGCTTTGCGTGGCCTGCGCCACGATCGGATGGATGCGTGCGGCCAACGCGTCGCCGGCGACGCGGCGGAAGAAATCGGTGGCGGCGTGGTCGCCGCCGCTGAGGATGCCGCGCGCGTCCTGCAGGGTCATCTTGCGGATGGCGTCGCCGAAAATGTCGGCCACCTGCGGCACCGCCTTCTCCGCCGCGCGATTCATGCTGAGCTGGAACGCATCGACCTTGGCGCCCTGGCCGAACTGGCGCGCGAGGTCACCCACCTGCTGCAGCTTGCCCGGCAGCGGGATGCGCACCTTGGCATTGCCCCAGAAGCCGTCGGTGCGTCCGAGCGAGTTGATTGCGCGGGTAGTGCCCTTGGCGAGTGCTTCCTTCAGGCCCGCGGCGATGTCGCTGCTGGGCAGGCTCGAGGCGCGCCTGGTATCGCCTGCATGGGTGCCCTGCTTGAGCTGCTTGAGCAGGTCGTCGAGCTGGCCGCCGGCGATGGCTGGCAGGGTGAAGGCGGCGAGCAGCAGACCGAAGCTGGTGGAACGCGGGCGCATGGAGGTTCTCCACTTGGGAATGGGGTGAGTTTACGCGGGTGAATAGCGATGTTCTGGGCTGAGGCAAGGCTTCCCCCATCCGCCCTCCGGACACCTTCCCCCGCGCGCGGGGGAAGGATCGGCGCAGGTCCTTCCCCCCACGCTGCGAAGGGGCACAGACCCTTCCCAAGTGCCATGGGGGAAGGTGCCGGTAGGGCGGATGGGGGGCAACCCTGCGTGAAGCGACAGGACGCCCGGCGTCCCCTTCCAGCCGTTGACCGGACGTCGTCCCGGAACGACTCTTGCCGGCATACGCCGGGGAGAAGCCCATGCATGCCAACACCTCCGTACCCGCCAGCCCCGCCGCCCGGATCCTGTGGGCTTCCATCGCCATCGTCGGCGCGTTCTGCCTGGGCGTGGTGGCGCTGCGCCGGGGCGAACCGATCAACGCGATCTGGCTGGTCGCCGCGGCGATCGCCGTGTTCGTGATCGGCTACCGCTTCTACGGCAGGTTCATCGAGCGCTCGGTGCTGATGCTCGATCCGACCCGCGCCACGCCAGCGATGCGCCACCCGGACGGGCTGGATTACGTGCCGACCGACAAGTGGGTGGTGTTCGGCCACCACTTCGCAGCGATCGCCGGCGCCGGCCCGCTGGTGGGACCGGTGCTGGCGGCGCAGATGGGCTACCTGCCGGGCACGCTGTGGATCCTGTTCGGCGTGGTGTTCGCCGGCGCGGTGCAGGACTTCATGATCCTGGCGCTGTCGCTGCGCCGCGACGGGCGCTCGCTCGGCCACATGCTGCGCGAGGAACTGGGGCGCGTGCCCGGCATCGTCGCCATGTTCGGCGTGCTGGTGCTGATGATGATCGTGCTGGCGGTGCTGGCGCTGGTGGTGGTCAAGGCGCTCACGCACAGCCCGTGGGGAACGTTCACCGTGGCGGCCACGATCCCGATCGCATTGCTGATGGGTGTCTATCTGCGCTGGTTGCGGCCGGGGCGGATCCTGGAGGTGTCGATCATCGGATTGGTGCTGCTGCTGGCGTCGATCTGGCTGGGCCGCTACGTCGCCGGGTCGGCCACGCTGGCGCCGCTGTTCGACTTCGACGCCAGGGCGCTGGCGTGGCTGCTGATCGCCTACGGCTTCTGCGCCTCGGTGCTGCCGGTGTGGCTGCTGCTGGCGCCGCGCGACTACCTGTCGACGTTCCTGAAGATCGGCACCATCGCGCTGCTGGCGCTGGCGATCTTCCTGGCCGCGCCGACGCTGCAGATGGCGGCGGTGACGCGCTTCATCGACGGCACCGGGCCGGTGTTCCAGGGCAACCTGTTCCCGTTCCTGTTCATCACCATCGCCTGCGGCGCGGTGTCGGGGTGGCACTCGATCATCGCCTCAGGGACCACGCCGAAGCTGCTCGCCAATGAAGGCGAGGCGCGCATGGTCGGCTATGGCGGCATGCTGATGGAAGCGTTCGTGGCGATCATGGCTCTGGTGGCCGCTGCCTCGCTGCATCCGGGCGTTTACTTCGCGATGAACTCGCCCGCGGCGTTGATCGGCACCACCGCCGAGCATGCCGCGCAGACGATCAGCCAGTGGGGCTTCGTCGTCACACCCGACGACCTGACGCGCACCGCCAGCGACATCGGCGAGGCCAGCGTGCTCTCGCGCGCCGGCGGCGCGCCCACGCTGGCGGTGGGCATGGCGCGGCTGCTGCACGAGATCATCCCGGGCGGCGGCATGATGGCGTTCTGGTACCACTACGCGATCCTGTTCGAGGCGCTGTTCATCCTCACCACGGTCGACGCCGGCACGCGCGTGGGCCGCTTCATGATCCAGGAGATCGCCGGACTCGTGCACAAGCCGCTGCAGCAGACCGAGTCGTGGACCGGCAACCTGCTGGCGACGGCGATCTGCGTGGGCCTGTGGGGCTATTTCCTCTACCAGGGCGCGGTCGATCCGCTGGGCGGCATCAACACGCTATGGCCGCTGTTCGGCATCGCCAACCAGATGCTGGCCGCCATCGCATTGATGCTGGCCACCGTGGTCGTGGTGAAGCTCAAGCGCGAGCGCTACGTGTGGGTGCCCGGCATTCCGGCGATCTGGCTGATCGTCTGCACGCTGGCGGCCGGGTACGAGAAGCTGGCCGGGCCGATCAGCTTCACCGCCGCGGCGCAGAAGTACGCCGCCGCGATCGCCGAGGGCCGGCTGCTCGCGCCGGCGAAGGACGCCGCCGAGATGCAGCGCATCGTCACCAACAACTACGTGGACGCGGGACTCACGGCGTTGTTCATGCTGCTGGTGCTGGCGATGACGGCGTTCGGCCTGCGCACGATCCTGCGCGCCTGGCGCACCCACCACCCGACCGCACACGAGGAACCGTACGTGCCGCTGGATGCCGCTGCCGGGAGCGCGTCATGAAGCGCTGGTTGCGCAGCGCCTGGGCGCGCGCCGTGCAGATGGCGCGGCTGTGCTGCGGCGTGCCGGACTACGACACCTACGTGCGCCACCTGCGCGAGCATCATCCCGAGCGCCCGGTGCCGAGCTACGCGGTGTTCTTCCGCGAACGGCAGGAGGCGCGCTACAAGGGCACCGGCGGGCGCTGCTGCTGATGCCAGCGAAGCGCAGGGCGGGCTTCAGCCCACCTTTGCAGGAGCCTGCGGTGGGCTGAAGCCCTCCCTACGACACCTCGTGATGGATGGACTCGGCGTCCAGCGCGACGCTGCGCCTTGGCGCCAGCTCGACCAGGTACATCGCCCCCAGCACCAGCGCACCGCCGGCCAGCATGCGCCAGCTCAGCGCATCCACGCCCAGCGCCACGGCGAAACCGGCGGCGAACACCGGCTCGGTGGTCATCACGATCGCCGCGCGCGCAGGTGGCAGGTGGGCCTGCGCCCAGGTCTGCACCAGCATCGCGCCGGCGCCGGCGACCAGCGCCATGTAGAGCACCACCAGCCAGGCGGAGCCGTCCGGCGGCAGCGACGGGCCATGCGGCAGGGTGGCCAGAACGCAGACCACGGCGATCGCCACCACCTGCATCGCCGACATGCCTATCGCATCCGCCTCGCGCGACCAGCGACCGAGCCCCACGATGTGCAGCGCGTAGAGCGCGGCCGATGCCAGCGTCAGCCATACGCCCGGGTCGACCGACACGCCATGCAGCGACAGCAACGCCAACCCGCCGGTCGCCAGCGCCACGGCCAGCCAGACCACGCCCGCGACGCGCTCGCGCAGCAGCAGCCAGGCGAGGATCGGCGTGAACACGACATACATGCCGGTGGCGAAGCCACTGACGCTGGGCGCGATCAGCTTCAGGCCCCAGGTCTGCAACAGCTGGGCGATGCCGTAGACCAGGCCCAGCAGCAGCGCTCGCCCGAGCTGGCGGCGATCCAGCCGCCACACGGGCCGTGCGAAGAACACCAGCATCGCCAGCGCCGCCACGACGAAACGCACGGCCAGGAAATCCACCACGCGCATGCGCTCGACCACGTCCTTGATCAGCACGAAGGTCGAGCCCCACACGGCGGTCATGGCGATCAGGCCGAGGGTGGCGGCGAAGGTGCGTGGGCGGACGGTGGCGCTCATCTGCGGGAAAGTCAGGCGGCGCGACGCGAGGCCCGCGCCAGGCGCCAGAGCTGGCCCGGCACCTGCGCCGCGAAGTGCGCCCAGATGCCGAGCCAGACGATGGCGGCCAGCAGCGGATTGCGTGCAGCGGGGTCGAACTTGCGGAACCAGCGCCACATGCCCCGATGCTTGTGCCGGCTGACGAACACCGGCCGATGCCGGCTCGAGCCACCCTTTCCGTGCAGCACGCGCACGTCGCCGGCCAGCAGTACGGCATGCCCGGCGTCGCGGGCGCGGCGGCACAGGTCCAGGTCCTCGCAATGCAGGAAGTAGGCCTCGTCGAATCCGCCGAGCTGCTCGAACACCTTGCGCGGCACCAGCATCAGCGCACCCGACACCGCCTCGGCGCTCACCACGGCCGTGGGCATCTCGCCGTCGATGTTCATGCCGCCGCGCGTGCCCAGCAACGTGGCGAGCGCGTGGCGCAGCAGCGGGTCGCGGCGGTACGAGGCCGGATCGGGGGTACCGTCGGCCGCGCACACCACCGCACCGACCAGCCCCGCCTCGGGATGCTCGTCGAGGACGTCGAGCATGCGGGTGAGCGTGTCCGGTTCCAGCAGGCAATCGGGATTGAGCACCAGCAGGTGCTCGCCCCTGGCCACCGCGGCAGCACGGTTCACCGCCGGGCCGAAGCCGAGGTTGGCGTGGTTGTAGATCACCTTCAGCCGCGGCTCGTCAGCGTGCGCGCGCTCGATCCACTGCGGCGTGCCGTCAGCCGAACCGTTGTCGATCAGGATCAGCTCCAGCGGTACCGCACTGGCGAGCGCCCGCTGCACACAGTCGCGCAGCGAGGGGCCGCTGTCGGCGCACACCACGATCACGCTGACCGGCAGCATCCTTGCGAGGGGAATGGGAGTGGACACCCTGCAAGTATGCGGGAGGCGCGGGGGTTGGGAGAACTGCCTGCGCTCCCCGCGAGCCCCGCCCCTCACCCCAGCCCTCTCCCCGAAGGGGAGAGGGAGCCCGTTCGCCGCGCAGCCAACATGACGCTTTTGCTCTTGGCCTTTGCTCTGGCGGTTGCTCTTCTGAGAAGTGCGCGCAGGAGGCGCGCAGCTCTTCCGGGGCCCCTATGGCGCGGCGGGCGGGTGGCGGATCAGCCCGAAGGGTGGCCGGCAGGACGCCGGCCAGTTTTTCGTCGGGGCAGGAGCCCCGTCGAAAAACCCCGCCGCCCGCCCGCGCACCCGGAGGGCAGGATGCCCGTAGGGCGCGCCATCGGGGTGCCCTTTCTCTTGGTTACTTCTCTTTGGGCAAGCAAAGAGAAGTAACTCGGGCGCCAAAGGCGTCCGAAAGCTCTTGCTCGACAAACGCCAAGGCGAGCCCCGGTTCCTCACCCCACCCCTCTCCCCGGAGGGGAGAGGGAGCCAGGTCAGCGCTGGCCGAGGACTTCGCGCCAGGCCATCGCCGGCCCGGTCCCGCGTGTGAACCACGGCCCGTCGTGCCAGCCGCACAGCTCCCAGCCACGCAGGCGATAGCTCCGTCCATGCTCGCGATCGAGCAGCACGACGCCTCGCGACATGCACGCGACGAACCAGCGACCATCGGGACTGAACGACGCGCGCGGTTGCACACGCTCCACCACGACGCCATCGGCCAGGACGAAGCGCCCGCCCTCCCAGCGCACCTCGCCCCCGCGTGGATCGGGCCACGAACCCTCCATCCACTGCGGCGGCACCAGTTCGACCACCACCGCCCCGGGCCCGATCGGCGCCAACGCCAGGCTCGGCCAGTCGCGCAGTTCCGGCTGTGCGACCCTCTCGCGCCGCCCGCGATCCAGCCACGCCTCCAACCCCGCCAACAAGGTGAAGCCGACCAGCGCCCCCAGCAGCGCCATCTCCCAGGCAAAGGCGTCGCCACCCAGGCCCCGCTGCAACGCGAACAACACGCCGGGCAAGCCCCAGCGCAAGGCCAGCCGCAATGCGCGTGCGTAATCCTCCAATCGCTCGGCGGCGAACAGCAGCACGGCCGCGATCGCCAGCAGCAGCGGCAGGCCCAGCCACCACGGCATGACCGCCAGCGCCAGCAACCAGGCCGGCGCGCAAAGCCAGCGGGCAGTCACGGCGCGCACGCACGCCCTCCCCCGGTGTGCCCGAGGAAGGGCGGCATCGAACTCAGCCGCACCACACCCGCGCGTTGCGGAACATGCGCATCCATGGCGAGTCCTCGCCCCAGCTGTCCGGATGCCAGCTCAACTGCACGCTGCGGAATACGCGCTCCGGGTGCGGCATCAGGATGGTCACGCGTCCGTCGGCGGCGGTGAAGCCGGCCAGGCCGCCGGGCGAGCCGTTAGGATTGAGCGGATAGTTCTCGGTCGGCTTGCCGCGGTTGTCGACGAAGCGCACTGCCGCCTGCGCCTTCGACGGGCTGCAGGCGTAAGGGAAGCTGACCCGGCCCTCGCCGTGCGCCACCGCCACCGGGATGCGCGAGCCGGCCATGCCCTTGAAGAACAGGCTGGGCGAATCGAGCACCTCCAGCGTGGCAAGGCGCGCCTCGTACTGCTCGGAGGCATTGCGCACGAACTTCGGCCAGTGCTTCGCGCCGGGGATGATGTCCTTCAACTGCGACAGCATCTGACAGCCGTTGCAGGCGCCCAGGGCGAACTTCGACGGATCGTTGAAGAACGCCTCGAACTGCGCGCGCATCGCCTCGTTGTAGAGGATCGAGGTGGCCCAGCCGCGGCCGGCGCCGAGCACGTCGCCGTAGGAGAAGCCGCCGCAGGCGGCAAAACCGCGGAAGTCGGCCAGCGTGTGGCGACCGGCGGCGAGGTCGGACATGTGCACGTCGACCGCGTCGAAGCCGGCGCGGGTGAACGCCGCGGCCATCTCGACCTGGCCGTTGACGCCCTGCTCGCGCAGGATCGCCACGCGCGGACGCGCGCCCTTGGCGATATAGGGCGCGGCAATGTCTTCGGCCGGATTGAAGCCGAGCTTGGGCGTGACGCCCGGGTCGGCGTCGTCCAGCCGCCATTCCAGTTCGGCATCGGCGCTGGCGGGGTTGTCGCGCAGGCGCTGCATGGCGTGACTGGCGTGGTTCCAGGCGGTGAACAGCGCCGTCCAGTTCCACTTGAACAGGGTTTCGTTGCCGAGGAAGAGCTTGATGCCGAGCTTTTCCTTGGGCCGCCCGATGCGGTGGCTCATGCCGGCCAGGCCGTGCTTGACCAGCAACGCCTCGAACGCCTCGCGATTGGCGTGGGCCACCTGCAGCACGGCGCCGAGTTCTTCGTTGAACAGCGCGCGCAGGGTCGCCTCGGCCCAGCCGTCCAGGTGGATCTCCAGGCCGCAATGGCCGGCGAAGGCCATCTCCAGCAGGGTCACCAGCACGCCGCCGTCGGAGCGGTCGTGATAGGCCAGCACCAGGCCGGCGCGGTTGGCTTCCTGCACCAGCTCGAACAGCGCGCGCAGGCGCTTGGCGTCGTCCAGGTCCGGCGGTACGCCTCCGGCGCGGTTGAACACCTGGGTCAGCGCGGAACCGCCGAGGCGGTCGCGACCGGCGCCGAGGTCGATCAGCCACAGGTCCGAGTCACCGCGGTCGAGCCTGAGCTGCGGCGTGAGCGTGCGGCGCACGTCGCCGACGCGGGCGAAGCCGGTGATCACCAGCGACACCGGCGCGACCGTGCGCTGCGGCTGCGCGCCGTCCTGCCACACGGTCTGCATGGAGAGCGAGTCCTTGCCCACCGGGATGGCGATGTCGAGCGCCGGGCACAGTTCCATGCCGACCGCCTTGACCGCGTCGAACAGCGCGGCGTCCTCGCCCGGATGGTTGACCGCCGCCATCCAGTTGGCCGACAGGCGGATCTCGCCCAAGGCATCGATCGGCGCGGCGGCCAGGTTGGTGATCGCCTCGCCCACCGCCAGGCGCGCGGCGTCGGCGCTGTTGAGCAGCGCCACCGGCGCGCGCTCGGCCATCGCCATCGCCTCGCCCTGGTAGCCGTCGAAATCGGTGAGCGTGACGGCGCAGTCGGCCACCGGCACCTGCCACGGGCCGACCATCGGATCGCGATGGTTGAGGCCGCCGACGGTGCGGTCGCCGATGGTGATCAGGAAGTTCTTGCTGCCGACGGTGGGCAGGCGCAGCACGCGCTGCACCGCCTCGTCCATGCCGATGCCGGAGAGATCGGGCAGCAGGTCCACGCGCGGCTTGATGCGCTGCGCGTCGCGATGCATGCGCGGCGCCTTGCCGAACAGCACGTCCATCGGCAGGTCGATGACGGTGAGGTTGCGGCGCGGATCGGTCACGCGCAGCGTGCGCTCGGCGGTGGCGGTGCCGACCACGGCGCAGGGGCAGCGCTCGCGCGCGCAGTAGGCCTCGAACTCCGCCAGGTCGTCCTGCGCGATGCCGAGCACGTAGCGCTCCTGCGATTCGTTGCTCCACACCTGCATGGGCGAGAGCGAGGGATCGTCGCAGGGCACCCTGGAGAGGTCGATCTCGCCGCCGACGCCGGCGTCGTTGAGGATTTCGGGAATCGCGTTGGATAGGCCGCCCGCGCCGACGTCGTGGATGCTGACGATCGGGTTGGCGTCGCCGCGCATCCAGCAGCTGTCGATCACCTGCTGGCAGCGCCGCTCCATCTCGGCGTTGTCGCGCTGCACCGAGGCGAAGTCGAGCTCCGCGCTGGATGCGCCGGAGGCCACCGAGGACGCCGCGCCACCGCCCAGGCCGATCAACATGGCCGGGCCGCCGAGCACCACCACCGCGTGGCCGGGCTGCAGCTCGCGCTTCTGCACGTGGTCGCGGCGGATGTTGGCCAGGCCGCCGGCGATCATGATCGGCTTGTCGTAGCCGCGACGCACACCGGCCTCGCCGGTCTCGTGTTCGTAGGTGCGGAAATAGCCGCCCAGGCACGGACGGCCGAATTCGTTGTTGAACGCGGCGGCGCCAAGCGGGCCGTCGCGCATGATCTCGAAGGCGCTGGCCATGCGCGGCGGCAGCGGGCGGTCCACTTCCCACGGCTCCGGCGCGCCCGGGATGCGCAGGTCGGATACCGAGAAGCCGGTCAATCCGGCCTTGGGCTTGGCGCCGCGGCCGGTGGCGCCTTCGTCGCGGATCTCGCCGCCGGCGCCGGTGGCCGCACCCGGCCAGGGCGCGATCGCGGTCGGGTGGTTGTGCGTCTCGACCTTGATCGCGTAGTCGACCTGCTCGCCGTGCTTGCGCCAGGTGCCTTCGCCGTCGGTGAAGAAGCGGTTGGCCGTGTGGCCTTCGATCACCGCCGCGTTGTCCTTGTACGCCGACAGCGTGTGCGCGGGCGCGTGCTGGTGGGTGTGCTTGATCATGGCGAACAGGCTCTTGTCCTGTGCCTCGCCATCGATCGTCCAGCTCGCGTTGAACACCTTGTGGCGGCAATGCTCGGAATTGGCCTGCGCGAACATGAACAGTTCGGCGTCGGTCGGATCGCGGCCGAGCTCGGCGTAGCGCGCGGCCAGGTACTCGATCTCGTCCTCGGCCAGCGCCAGGCCCAGGCGGGCGTTGGCGGCGGCGAGCGCTTCGCGCGCGTTCCCGCCCAGCTCGACGTGCACCAGGTCGCCCGGCGTGCCGGCCAGGAACAGGCCCTGCGCCTGCGCCAGGCCGGTCAGCACCGACTCGGTCATCGGGTCATGCAGCACGGCCAGCACCGCCGTTCGGGCGGGCGTGCCGGCGTCGGGCAGGCCTGCGACCTGCCAGGCGATGCCGCGCTCGACGCGACGGACGTCGAATCCGGCGCCGTGCAGGATGTCGGTGGCCTTGCTCGACCACGGCGAGATGGTGCCAAGCCGCGGCACCGTCCACAGTGTGGCGGGCTCGGGCGCGGTGTCCCGCGCCTCCAGCACCTCGAGCAGGCGCCGGCGCTCGGCGCCCTCCGGCGCGTGGTCGGCGTCCAGCACGTAGACGAACCAGCAGGCCTGCACGCGCGCGCCCCGATGCACCGCATCGAGGCGGGCGTTCAGGCGATCCAGGCGAAACGGCGAAAGGGCGCTCTGCCCGTCGAAAGCGATCATGCGGGGGGGATTCGGCGCGTGGAAGGAAAGCGCCCTATTCTACCCGATGCCGCCGGGTGGCCCATCCAGGCGGCGTCATGGGAGCGTCTCCCGAGGCCGACGGCGGGAACATTCCCCGCAAGCTCCGGCCCCTCACCGCCCCTCTCCCGAAGAGGAGCGGGCTCAACCCCCATCAGCCGCCTTTTTCGAGCAGCTTCAGCAGCTTGTCAGGGGTTACGTAGCCGCCCAGGACCATGCCGTCGGGTCCCACGACCATCGGCGTACCGGTCACGCCCAGCTTGACGCCCAGGTCGAACTCGTCCTTGACCGGGTTCGCGCAGGTGGCCAGCTTGGGCGCCTTGCCCTGCTTGGCTGCAGTGAAGGCGGCCTTGCGGTCAGCGGCGCACCAGACCGAGACCATTTCCTTGTAGGTATCGGTGGGAACGCCGGCGGTATCGGTCACGCCCTCGCGTGGCCAGGCCAGGTATTCGACCGCGATGCCTTCGTCGTTGAACTGCTTGATGTGCGAATGGAACATGCGGCAGTAGCCGCAGTTGACGTCCGAGAACACGGTGACCGTGTACTTCGGGTTCGCCGGCGCGTACACGATGCGCTGCGCGGCCGGCACCTTGGCCAGCTCGGCCTTGCGGAAGCCGGCCCAGGCGCGGTCGGTGAGGTTCTGTTTCGCGCCCAGGTCGACCAGGTCGCCGTTGAGCATGTACTTGCCGTCGGTGCTGACGTAGACCAGTTGGCCCGAGGCGATCACCTGGTAGAAGCCCGGCAGCGGCGAGGGCGAGATCTCGTCGACCTGCAGGCCCGGGGCGAGTTTCTGCAGGGCGGCACGCACGACCTGCCCGGTGGCGGGATCGATCGCGGCGGCGCCGGCATCCTGGCGATCGGCAGCGCAGGCGGCGAGCGCGAAGGCGCCGGCGAGCAGCGCGAAGGACAGCTTCTTGAACATGGGAAAACCTCGCGGCCGCACGGGGAAAGCGGCGACAGGCCGATTCTTGCATACGGAAGGCAAACGCGGGTTGACGTCGCGCGCACCGTTGGCTTGCGCCCCTTGCGGGGAGAGGAAGCGGAGCGTCAACCGCGCGGATGGTGCCGCGCGTGCAGGCGCTTCAGGCCTTCCTTCGCCACCAGCGTGTAGATCTGCGTGGTGCTGAGCGAGGCGTGGCCCAGCAGCAGCTGCAGCGCACGCAGGTCGGCGCCGTGGTTGAGCAGGTGGGTGGCGAAGGAGTGGCGCAGCACGTGCGGCGAGATGCGCTTGCCCTCGATGCCGACGGCCAGCGCGTGGCGCTTGACCAGGGTCCAGAACATCTGCCGCGTCATGCCCTCGCCGCGCTGGCTGAGGAACAGCGCCGCCGGCTGGCGACCCTTGGCAAGCCGTGGCCGCGCGTCGGCGAGATAGGCCTCGATGCGTTCCAGCGCCACCTCGCCGACCGGCACCAGACGATCCTTGCCGCCCTTGCCGGTGATCCGCAGCACGCCCTGGCGCGCGTTGAGCGCGGCCAGCGGCAGGTCCACCAGTTCGGACACGCGCAGGCCCGAGGCATACATCAGCTCCAGCATCGCGCGATCGCGCAGGCCCAGGGTGGAGTCGAGGTCCGGCGCGGTCAGCAGTGCTTCGATCTCGCGTTCGGCCAGCGCCTTGGGCAGGCTGCGCGGCATGCGCGGGCGCTCGATCAGCAGGGTGGGATCCTCGAAACCGGGCGTGTCGCGCGCCAGTTGGCCGTAGTAGCGGCGGAACGCCGATTGGCGCCGCGCCATCGAGCGTACCGCCGCGCGCTGGCTGCCATGGAATGCCGACAGATCCTCGCGCAGCGCCGTCTGCAGGTTGCGCCCGCGCGCGGCGAGCCAGCGCGCCAGCCCTTCCAGGTCCTGCCGGTAGGCCTCGAGGGTGCGATCGGCCAGGCCGTCTTCCGACCACACCCGTTCGAGGAAGGCGGCGATGCTGCGCTGGTCGGCTTCGGCGATACTTGCGCTCTTTTCCTGCATGCGCAGATGCTCGCCGCGGTTCGCGACGGGCGCAAGCGAAACGCCGATGAACCGACCACACGACGCCTCCCTTCCCTGCCCGCTGTGGCGACGCCTCACCGCGCTGGTCTACGACCTGCTCGCGGTGGTGGCGATCGTGATGGTGGTGGGCCTGCTGTGCCAGCTCGCCACCGGCGGGCAGGTGGTGGCCACCGGCGCGCATACCGCGATCGCGTGGTGGTACCAACCGCTGCAGGGCCTGGTGGTGGGCGCCTACTTCGTGGTCTCGTGGCTGCGCGGCGGACAGACGCTGGGCATGCGGCCATGGCGCATCCGCGTGGTCGCTGCCGATGGCGGCAAGGTCACGCCCGGACGGGCCTTGCGGCGGGTGGTCGTCGCCGCACTGCCGCTGCTGCTGCTCGGACTGGCACCCTGCCTGGGTCTGCGCGCTGCGCTGTGGGCGGTGCTGGCCGGCTGGGCGCTGTGGTTCGCACCGGCGCTGGTCGACCCGCGCCGGCGTGCCCTGCACGACATCGCCGCGGGGACCGAGCTGCGCGGGATCGGCTGATCGCTTCACATCCATCGCGGCCGTGCTTGCTGTACAAGGGCGCATGGATACCCCTGTGCGCAGCGATGCCGACCTGCTCCGCGTCAATCGCGGCTTCTACGAGGCGCTCTGGGCGCAGGCGACGCTGGTCGAGCCCGAGCGCTTCAACACCTGGCCGCTGCTGCGCGAGCTGGCCGCCGCGGCACCCCGGCGGCTGGAAGTCGCGCCGGGCCTGCGCCCGCGCCTGCCGCTGCAAGGCACCTGCTTCGTCGACCTGAGCCACGCGGCGCTGCGCCAGTTGCGCGCCAGGGGCGCCAACGCCATGCACGGCATGATCGGCGCCCTGCCCTGCGCCGATGCGCAGTTCGACCTGGTGTGCGCGTTCGACATCCTCGAACACGTGGCCGACGACGAAGGCGCGCTGCACGAGCTGGCCCGCGTGGCGGCGCCGGGGGCGACGCTGCTGCTGTCGGTACCTCTGCATGCCGACGCGTGGACGGCGTTCGACGAGTTCGTCGGCCACTGCCGCCGCTACGAGCCGGAGGCGATCGAGGCCAAGCTCGCGGCGCACGGCTTCGCGCTGGAGCGCAGCGCGATCTATGGCATGCAGCCGAAGTCCTCGCGGCTGCTGGACCTGGGGCAATGGTTCCTGACCCATCGGCGCGAGCGCGCGATGTGGTGGTACAACCACGTGTTCATGCCGTTGGGGCTGCGCTTCCAGAAGCCGCTCCAGTGGCGGGCGGGGTTGCCCGAGGTGGACGGGGTGGATGAGGTGCTGCTGGTCTGCCGGCGCATTGCCCGCGCTTGAGGTGACGTTTCGGCCTCATCCTTCGAACACGATCGGTTCGGACTGTTTTTCAAGCGCACTCCAAGGCGGCCTTGCCGCACCGCAGCATTCCAGGCGCAAAGCCACTAGAATGGAGCTTTGCCCCACGCACCGGTCCGCCATGCTCTACCAACTCCATGAATGGCAGCGCGCCTTCCTGGGCCCGATGAGCTACTTCGCGCAGGCCAGCGCGAAGATGTTCAGCGAGCCGGGCAGCCTGCTCGCACAGTGGCCGGGCGCGGCGCGCTGGGCGGCCGGTTGCGAGCTCATGTACCGGCTGGGCAAGGAGTACGAGAAGCCCGCCTTCGGCATCCACGAGATCCAGGCCGCCGGCCGCACCGTCGCGGTGGTGGAACAGACCGCGCTGGAACTGCCGTTCTGCCAGTTGAAGCGCTTCAAGCGCTACAGCGACGACCCGACGGTGATCGAGGCGATGCGCCAGCAGCCGGTGGTGCTGGTGGTGGCGCCGCTCTCCGGGCATCACGCGACGCTGCTGCGCGATACCGTGCGCACGCTGCTGCGCGACCACAAGGTCTACGTCACCGACTGGGTCGACGCGCGCATGGTGCCGGCCGAGGCCGGCATGTTCCGGCTGGACGACTACGTCGCCTACGTCGAGCGCTTCATCCGGCACATCGGCGCGGGCGAGCTGCACGTGATCTCGGTATGCCAGCCGACCGTGCCGGTACTGGCCGCGGTCTCGCTGATGGCCGCCCGCGGCGAGCAGACGCCGCGCAGCCTGGTGATGATGGGCGGTCCGATCGACCCGCGCCGCAGTCCCACCAGCGTCAACGACCTGGCCACCACGCAGCCGCTGTCCTGGTTCGAGGCCAACCTGATCCACACGGTGCCGGCCAATTATCCGGGCCGCGGCCGCAAGGTGTATCCGGGCTTCCTGCAGCATGCCGGCTTCGTCGCCATGAATCCGGGCAGGCACCTCACGTCGCACTGGGATTTCTATCTGGATCTCCTGCGCGGCGACCTGGACGACGCCGAGGCGCATCGGCGTTTCTACGACGAGTACAACGCGGTGCTCGACATGCCGGCCGGCTACTACCTGGACACCATCAGCACGGTGTTCCAGCAATGTCTGCTGCCGCGCGGACTGTGGGACGTCGCCGGCGAGCGGGTGAATCCGGCGGCGATCACGCGCAGCGCCCTGCTCACCATCGAGGGTGAGCTGGACGATATCTCCGGGCTGGGCCAGACCGAGGCGGCGCATGCACTGTGCGGCGGCATCCCGGCGAAGCGGCATGCCCATCGGGTAATCGAGGGCGCCGGCCATTACGGCATCTTCAGCGGCCGGCGCTGGCGCGAGACGGTCTATCCGCAGGTGCGCGACTTCATCCGGCGCTTTTCCGGCACGTGCTGACGCGGCTCAGCGCAACGGATGGCGCGCGACGCCCTCGCGCGTCATCTTCACCGGAAGGATAAGGCCGCGCGCGTCGAACTCGAGCTTGTCGATGCACACCACGCGGTGGTTGGCCGCCGTCTCGCCCTTGGGGCGGCGGTGGTAGACGATGTACCACTGCCCGTCCGGCGTGTGCAGCAGCGAATGGTGCCCGGCTCCGGTGGCGATCGCCGGATCCTGCTTCAGGATCTTGCCGATGCGCTTGAACGGACCGGTCGGCGAATCGCCGATCGCATAGGCGACCGAGTAGTCCGGCCCGGTCCAGCCGCCCTCGGACCACATCAGGTAGTAGCGGCCGTCGCGCTTGAACATCATCGGCCCCTCGACGTAGTGCTCGGGCGTGATCTCCTTGAACACCGTGCCGTCGTCGAAGGGCTGGAACGCGGTGAAGTCGTCCTTCAGACGCGCGATGTTGGCGTGCTTCCAGCCGCCGTAGATCAGGTAGTACTGCCCGTCGTCGTCGCGGAACACCGACTGGTCGATCGGCTGCGCGCCGTTGTGGAACGCGCCCACCAGCGGCTTGCCCAGCAGGTCGCGGAACGGCCCTTCCGGGCGGTCGGCCACCGCCACGCCGATGCCGCCAATCTCGTGGTCGTTCTGAATGTCGTTGGCGGCGAAGAACAGGTAGTAGCGCCCGTCCTTGGCCACTATCGCCGGCGCCCACATCGCGCGCTTGGCCCAGCTGACCGCGTGCACGTCGAGCACGTGGGGATGGCGTGTCCAGCGGACCAGGTCCGGCGAGGAAAAGGCATCGATGAACAGCTGGCGGTCGTAGGCATCCGACCAGGTGGGATAGATCCAGTATTGCTTGCCGAAGATCGCCGCCTCCGGATCGGCATACCAGCCCGGGATGACCGGGTTGCCGGCGTGCGTCGCGTCGCCATGCGTGTTGCCGGCCACTGCGGACGAGACCATGGCACACGCCAGTGCGACGGCCTGCAGCAGCGCCCATGCGCGCGCCGGATTGCGCCGGCGGCTCACGCTGTGCGCTCCCGCGCGAAGAAGGCGCGGAACGCATCGGCCGTGCGGGCGATGCCGTCGTCGTCCACGTCCAGGTGCGTGACCAGCCGCAGCGTGGGCAGGTAGCCGATGCTGATGCGGATGCCGGCATCGCGCAGGTGCGCATCCAGCTCGCGCAGGCGCTCCGCGGGTACTTCGACGAAGACCATGTTGGTGTGCTGGCCGAGCAGGCGCAGACCCGGGAGCTCGCCCAGCTGCGCCGCGAGCCGGGCGGCGCGGGCATGGTCGTCGGCCAGCCGCGCGACATGATGGTCCAGCGCATGCAGTCCGGCCGCGGCCAGCAGGCCGGCCTGGCGCCAGCCGCCGCCGGTGACCTTGCGCCAGCGCCGCGCCTTGTCGATCAGCGCGGCCGAACCGACCAGCACCGAGCCGACCGGCGCGCCCAGGCCCTTGGACAGGCACACCGACACGCTGTCGAAATGCCTGGCGATCTCGCGCGCGGGCACGCCCGCAGCCACCGCCGCGTTGTACAGGCGTGCGCCGTCCAGGTGCAGCGCCAGGCCGCGCTCGCGCGCGAAGTCGTGCGCGTCACGCAGGTAATCCATCGGAAGTACGCGGCCGTGCCACGTGTTCTCCAGCGCCAGCAGGCGCGTGCGCGCGAAGTGCGGGTCGACCGGCTTGATCGCCGCGGCCACGCGCTCCAGCGGCAGCGCGCCATCGGCATCCTGCACGATCGGCTGGGGCTGGATCGAGCCCAGCACCGCCGCGCCGCCGCCCTCGAACTTGTAGGTGTGCGCATCCATGCCGACCAGGTATTCGTCACCGCGCTCGCAGTGCGACATCAGCGCCAGCAGGTTGGACTGCGTGCCGCTGGGCACGAACAGCGCGTCCTCGAAGCCCAGCTCGCCGGCCAAGCGCTGCTGCAGCGCGTTGACGGTCGGGTCCTCGCCGTAAACGTCGTCGCCCACCGGCGCATCCTGCATCGCCGCGCGCATGGCGGAGGTCGGCCGGGTCACCGTATCGCTGCGAAGATCCACCCAGTCCACGTTGCACCTCGCCGTCGCTGTAAAAAGGCAGCTTGGCGCGCGGCGGTGCGGGAGGCAAGCACCGGAGACGGCGCACAAAAAACCCGCGACGGGCGCGGGCGAAGATGGTGGGTCGTCCGAGACTCGAACTCGGGACCAATAGATTAAAAGTCTACTGCTCTACCAACTGAGCTAACGACCCATCAAGCGAACGGGCGATTTTAAGGTTTGCGTGCAGGACGCACAAGCAAAGCGCACCGCAGCGTGCTTGCCGTGGGGTGGGCTTGAGCCCGCCAGTCCTTCCGCAAAAGGAAGGTGGCTGAAGTCCCAACCTACGACGACAGGTCACGCGTAGCGCGTGGGATCGGCGAGCCCCGCAGCGCGGAAGCCTTCGGCGCGCAGGCGGCAGGCGTCGCAGTGGCCACAGGCGCGGCCCTGGGCGTCGGCCTGGTAGCAGCTGACGGTCTGCGCGAAATTCACGCCCAGGCGTCCGCCCTCGCGGGCGATGTCGGCCTTGCTCATGCGCATCAGCGGCGCGTGGATGCGCAGGCCCGCGCCCTCGACGCCCGCCTTGGTCGCGACGTTGGCCAACTGTTCGAAGGCGTCGATGAAAGCGGGCCGGCAATCGGGATAGCCCGAGTAGTCGACCGCGTTGACCCCGCAGAAGATGTCGCTGGCGCCCAGTACCTCGGCCCATCCAAGTGCGATCGACAGCATGATGGTGTTGCGCGCCGGCACGTAGGTGACGGGGATGCCTTCGCCGCCCCCGCTCTTTGTGAGATCGGTCGGGACGTCGATGTCGGCGGTCAGTGCGGAGCCGCCGATGCTGCGCAGGTCGACCTGCACGGTCTTGTGCTCGAGCGCGCCCTGCGCGCGGGCGACGCGTTCGGCGGCCTCCAGCTCGGAACCGTGGCGCTGGCCATAGGCGACGCTGAGCGCGTGGACTGCGAAGCCGCGTTCGCGCGCGATGGCGAGGGTGACGGCCGAGTCCATGCCGCCGGAGACGAGCACGACGGCCTTGCGGGAAGGGGTTGCGGACATGGGATGGTTTCCTTGCGTGCGGCCGGTCACCGGCCGGAAAGCGCTCGCGGCGTCACAGGCCGCAGCACTGGCATTTCTGAAAAGTGCAACCATGGATAGCTGCTTTTTTTTCGACTTTCGCGTTCATGGATGAACGCACAAGTCACCTTCCGGGCGCGTCGTTCCACAGCAGCTTGTGCAGCTGCATCTGGAAGCGGACCGGCAGGCGATCCTCGAGGATCCACTCGGCGAGCTCGCGCGGCTGCACCGCACCGTGCACCGGCGAGAACAGCACCATGCAACGGCGCTCCAACGCGTGCTCGGCCACCACGCCGCGCGCCCATTCGTAGTCGGCGCGGCTGGCGATGACGATCTTGACCTGGTCGTGCGGCAGCAGGTGGTCGAGGTTGCTCCACAGGTTGCGCGCGCTTTCGCCCGAGTCCGGTGCCTTGAGGTCCATCACCTTGCGCACGCGCGGATCGACGGTCGCGACGTCCAGCGCGCCGGAGGTTTCCAGCGAAACCTCGTAGCCGGCGTCGCACAACCTGCGCAGCAGGACCAGGCAGCGCTTCTGCGCCAGCGGCTCGCCGCCGGTCACGCAGACGTGGCGCGCGCCGTGGCGGGCCACTTCGGCCAGGATGTCGTCGACGGCATGCCACTGGCCGCCGTGGAACGAATACTCGGTATCGCACCACACGCAGCGCAGTGGGCAGCCGGTGAGGCGCACGAACACGGTGGGCCAGCCGATCGCGTCGGCCTCGCCCTGGATCGAATGGAAGATCTCGGTGATGCGCAGGCGCTCGGCCACCGGCGCGGCGGGCGCCATGCCCGCGTCACTGCCCATCACCGCAAGCCTCAGCGGATCGCCGATTGCAGTTGCAGTCGGCGCAGGCGTTCCAGCGCCAGGCTGGCGGCGCGGGAGTTGGGATACTTGCTGGCGACCTGCTGCAACGTGGCCTTGCCCGCGTCGGCCTGCTTGAGCTCGAGCTGGCTGTAGCCGACCTTGAGCAACGCGTCGGGCGCCTTCTCGCTCTGCGGGAACTGCGAGAGCAGCCGCTGGAAAGCCTCCAGCGCCACCGGGTAGTTCATCGTGACGTAGTAGGACTCGCCCAACCAGTACCAGGCGTTCGGCGTGAGCGTGTTGGCCGGATACTGCTGGATGAAGCTGCGGAAGCCGCGCGAAGCCTGCGCATAGTCGCCGCCGCGCAGCGCCTGGAAGGCGGCGTCATAGGCGGCCTGTGCGTTGGCGTCGGGCGCCGCGGCCGGCGCGCTGCCGCCGCTGGCCGGCGCGGCGGTGGACGCCTGCGCCGGGTTGGCCGGGGTCGCTGCGGCAGCGGCCGAACCGGCGGGAGCCGGGGCGGCGTTGGCGCCCGCGGCGGGGGAATTCGTGCCGGCGCCGTTGCCCTCGAGGCGGCCCAGCCGCGAATCGAGGTCGATGTACTGCGCCTTGTTCTTGTCCTGCATCTGCTGCAGCTGGTGCTGCAGTTCCTCGACCTGGCCCTGCAGTTGCTGCACCTGCGCCTGCAGTTGCTGCACCTGGTTCACCAGGCTGGTGCCGCCCTGGTTCTGCGCCTGCGCCTGCTGCTCCAGCCGCGTCACGCGGTCGGCGAGGCTCAGCCGGGAATCCTGTGCGAAGGCCGGGACGGCGAACAGCATGGCGGACGCGATCGCGCCCGCCATGCCGAGCCTGGCCTTGAACTGCTTAGCCAGTGCGGTCTTCATTACTTCGCCGTGTAGACGATCTCGACGCGACGGTTCTTGCTCCAGCAATCCTCGTTGTGCTCACGGCACACCGGCTTTTCCTTGCCGTAGGAGATCACTTCGACCTGGCTGGCCGAGCCGCCGTTCGCCTGCAGGGCGTCGGACACGGCATTGCCGCGGCGCTCGCCGAGGCCCAGGTTGTACTCGCGGGTGCCGCGCTCGTCGGTGTTGCCTTCCAGGCGGATGTGCGACTCCGGACGATCCTGCAGGTACTTGGCATGGCAAGCCATGATCTGCTGGAACTCCGGCTTGATCTCGGTCTTGTCGAAGTCGAAGTACACGACGCGCTGGCGCAGGCAGGCGTCGGTGTCGAGGTCGGCCGGGGTGTACTTGTTGCTTTCCGGCGCCGGCTGGGTGGCGGGCTGCTGCTCCGGCTGGGGCTGCGGCTTGACTTCCTGCTTCTTCGAGCAGGCAGCTGCGCCGATGCACAGCAGGGCGACCAGGGCGACGCGTGCGGTCTTATTCATGGGTGACGTTCCTTCAAAACGGGTTTGAGTTCCGACAGTCAATGACGATTGCGGTGTTGGGACAGTTTCGCCGGTGGTCCGGCTTGTTGTGTGAAGCTTGGTACTGCCGCGGGCCAGGCGCTTGTTGTCGCGCCTGGCAACCGATTGGCTGGACGCCCTTGCCAGGCGGCCGCCAGAAGCGAAATGACGCCGAGGCGTCGTTTCGGCCCGCTCCATGGGCATTCCGCCGGGCCGCTTGCGCGTCCCAACGGAAAATAAAACTCAACGCTGCCGGTACGGACCCCAGGCCGGCTCGCGGACATCCCCGTCGGACAGCACGAGGCGCTGGCGGACCTGGCCATCGGCCGAAACGGCATACAGCACGCCGCGGCGCCCTTCCGTGGCCGCGTACAACAGCATGCTGGCGTTCGGTGCGAAACTCGGGGAGTCGTCAATCGGACCGGGCGAGATGAAGCGCACCTGCCCACCCAGACTGCGATCCATGATGGCAATACGATACACGTTCCCATTGCCCTGCACCATCGCGATCAGCTTGCCGTCGTAGCTGACGTCGGCATTGGCGTTGTTCTGGCCTTCGAAGCTGATGCGGGTGGGCGAGCCGCCGCTGGCCGACATCTGGTAGACCTGCGGCCGGCCGGAACGGTCGGAGGTGAAGTAGATGCTCTGCCCATCCGCCGACCAGGTCGGCTCGGTATCGATCGACAGGCTGTTGGTCAGGCGCGTCTCGTGGCGCGAGGCCATGTCGATCACGAAGATCTCCGGATTGCCCACGTAGGACAGCGACACGGCCAGCTTGCTGCCGTCCGGCGACCAGGCCGGGGCGCCGTTGATGCCCTTCTTGTGCGCGGCGACCAGTTGGCGCGCACCGGTGGTGATGTCCTGCACGTAGACCTGCGAGTTGCCGCTCTCGAAGGAGACGTAGGCGATCTTCTTGCCGTCCGGCGACCAGGCCGGCGACAGCAGCGATTCGCGCGAGCGCGCGACCACCTGCGGGTTGTAGCCGTCCGAATCGGCCACGATCAGCGAATACGTGGTGTTGTTGCCCAGGCCCACCGCGGTGACGTAGGCGATGCGCGTCCAGAACGCGCCACGCACACCGGTGATCTTCTCGTAGATCTGGTCGGCGATCTGGTGGGCGACGCCGCGCAGATCGCCGGCCGGCGCGGTGAACGCCTGGGCCAGCAGGCTTTGCTGCTTGTTGACGTCCCACAGCTCGTACTCGACGCGCAGCAGGCCACCGCCGGCGTCGCTGATGCGGCCGACGGTGATGTAGTCCTGCTTGAGCAGTCGCCAGGTGGCGAACTTGATGTCGGCGCCGCGCGAGGGCGATTCGACGATCTCGCTCTTGGCCAGCGCGCGGAACTTGCCCGAGCGGTTGAAATCGTTGCGGATCACGTCGGCCACGTCGGTCGGCAGCGGCGCGCCGCCGTTCTGCGCGAACGGCACCACGGCGATCGGCGTGGCGGTCTTCAGGCCGCCGACGATGTCCACGTTGAGCGACTGCGCGCCCGCCGGCGCGACCACGAGCGCGGCCAGGCACAGCACGGCGAAGGCGAAAAGCGTTTTCAATTTGCGCATGGATGACTCACTGGGGCCGGAAGGTAAGCGTAAGTTCGCGCTGGAAAACGCTCTCGAAGCCCTTGTAGGGCAAGGTCTTGGTTCGCAACACGGCATTCTCGATCGACCGCTTGCCGGCATCGTCGTAGGGACAACTGGAATCGACCTTGGCGCTCATCACGTCGCCGCCGGGCAGCTGCACGATGTGCACGACACAAGGAACATCCGGCATGTTATCCGGACGTAACCAGTTGGGCGTGACCGCATTCTGAATGGCCGCTGCATACTGGTCGGCCAAGGTGCTGTTCTGGGCGTTGTTGCCGGTCTGGCGCTGCGCCGCGCGCGGCAGGTCGGCCTGGCCGTTGTCCTGCGCGTCCTTCAGGTCTTCCATCTGCTGCTTGGCCTGCTTGGCGCGGTTCTCGGCCTTCTGGCGCGCGTTGGCGGCCGCGTCCATCTTGGCGAACAGCTCGTCCAGCTGCTTTTTCTGCTCTTCCTTCTTCTTGGCCGCCTGGGCGTCCAGTTCGGCCTGGCGCTGGCGCTGTTTCTCTTCCTGCTCCTTCTTCGCGTCCTCGGCCTTCTGCAGCGCGTCGGCCACGACCTTTTCCTGGTCGATGACGTCCGGATGCTCCGGCGGCGGCGGCAGTGTCTTGATCTCCGGCGGCGGCGTCTTGACGTCCGGCGGGGTCACCGTGGGCGGCGGCGGGATGGTCGGCACCGGCTTGGCGTTCTTGACGGCCTTCGGCGGCGGCGCGCCGGTGGGGCCGATCAGCGTGGCCTCGATCACCGGGCCTTGCAGCTCCAGCGGCTTGGCGCAGGTGATCGGGTTCCAGCCCGCCGGCAGGTGCAGCGTGGCGAACAGGCTCTCGTAGAACGAGCACGGCACGATCGCCAGCGCAAGGAAGCCGACGATACCCAGGTGCAGGACGGCGGACAGCAGCACCGCCGTGGAGGTGCCCTTATTTTCGCGCATTGTCCGCGCCCGCACCCGGCGGCTGGCTCATCAGGCCGACCTTGCTGACCCCGGCCTGCTGCAGCTCGGCGAGCACCTGGTAGACGCCGTCGTACTTGCCTTCGCGGTCGCCCGCGACCAGCACGCTGATGTCCGGGTTGGCCTGGACGAAGGCGGCCACCTTGGCCTGCATGGTGGCGGCGTCGACCGGCTCCTTCTTGGCACCTTCCAGCGTCAGGTACAGGCTGCCATCGGCACCGACCGAGATGACCACCGGGTTTTTCTTGTCCTGCAGCGACTTGGCGTTGGCCTGCGGCAGGTTGACGTCGACGTTGGAATTGAGCATCGGCGTGGTGACCATGAAGATGATCAGCAGCACCAGCATCACGTCGATGTAGGGCACGACGTTGATCTCGGACTTGAGCTTCATGCGCTTGTGGCGCGCGGCGCTTCGCATGGCCATGGCTGCCCCCGTCAGACCGCTTCGTCGGTCTGGATCTGCCGCTGCAGCACCGAGGAGAACTCTTCCTGGAACACCTCGTAGCGCGAGGCGACGCGCTCGACCTTGTTGGCGTAGCGGTTGTACGCCCATACCGCCGGGATCGCGGCGAACAGGCCCATCGCGGTGGCGATCAGCGCCTCGGAGATGTGCGGCGCGACCGCGGCGATGGTGACGTCCTTGACCTCGCCCAGGCCCTGGAAGGCGCCCATGATGCCCCACACGGTGCCGAACAGGCCGATGTACGGGCTGATCGAGCCGACGTTGGCGAGGAATTCCAGGTTGCGTTCGAGCCCGCCGATCTCGCGCGTGCCGGCCACGCGCATGGCGCGCTCGGTGCCTTCCATCACCACGCGCATGTCATGCGTCTTGCGCTGGCGCTGGCGGGCGAATTCGCGGAAGCCCGATTCGAAGATCGTCTCCATGCCGCCGTTGTCGGCGCCGCGGCCGCTCACCTCGCGGAACAGGCCGGCCAGGTCGCCGCCGGACCAGAAGCGCTCCTCGAACGCCTCGGCGTTCTCCATCGCCGCCTTCATCTGCGAGTACTTGCGGAAGATGATCACCCACGACAGGAACGAGAACACCAGCAGCAGCAGCATCACCAGCTGCACGGGCAGGCTGGCCTCGGTGACCAGTTTGATGATGTTCAGTCCACCGTTCATGGCTTGGGGGTTCTCCGGGGCGTGCTTTTCAAAAAGGGGCGAGCGTTCAGGGGGCGAGGCCGGGGATGAGGTCGGCCGGGATCGGTGCCGGGCGCATGCGGTTGAGGTCCACGCAGGCGACCCGCACCTGCGCGCGGACCAGCTCCGTGCCGTCCGCCCGGCCGATCGCTTGATCGAACAGGATACTGGCTGAACGCCATGCTTTGACCGCCACCGTCACCGACAATTCATCATCCAGCAGGGCCGGCCGCAGGAAATCCAGCTCCATCGCCCGGACCATGAAGGCCAGGCCGGTGGCCTTCTTGAACGCCAGTTGGTCGACGCCCTGCGCGCGCAGCCACTCGCTGCGGGCGCGTTCCAGGAAGCGCAGGTAGCTGGCGTGGTAGACCACGCCGCCGGCGTCGGTGTCTTCCCAGTAGACGCGGACAGGCCAGGTGAAGGGGGCGGCTTGAAGCATGTTCATGGCGCTCGAACGGGTGAATGGGACGGCAGGGGAGCGAAATTCGACGTCCTGCATGCAGGGCGGACGGAAGTCGAAATCAAAGGCCGGCGTCGCCGTCGAACATGTCGCCCATCATCGCCTGCCGCGGCGGCGGATTGCGGCCCAGGTGCCGCCAGGCCTTGGCGCTGGCCATGCGCCCGCGCGCGGTGCGGATCAGGAAGCCCTGCTGGATCAGGTACGGTTCGACCACGTCCTCCAGCGTGCCGCGGTCCTCGGACAACGCGGCGGCCAGCGACTCGACGCCGACCGGGCCGCCGTCGAAGTTCTCGATGATGGTGGCGAGCATGCGCCGGTCCAGCTCGTCGAAGCCTTCGGCGTCGACCTTGAGCATGCCCATCGCCGCCTGCGCCGCGGCCAGCGTGATCCTGCCGCCCGCGCGCACCTCGGCGTAGTCGCGCACGCGGCGCAGCAGGCGGTTGGCGATGCGCGGGGTGCCGCGCGAGCGGCGGGCGATCTCCTGCGCGCCCTCCACTTCGCAGTCGATGCCCAGGATGCGCGCCGAACGGCGCACGATCGCAGTCAGTTCGTCGGGCGAATAGAACTCCAGCCGCTGCACGATGCCGAAGCGGTCGCGCAGGGGGGCCGTGAGCAGGCCGGCGCGCGTGGTCGCGCCGATCAGCGTGAACGGCGGCAGGTCCAGCTTGATCGAGCGCGCGGCCGGACCCTCGCCGATCATGATGTCGATCTGGAAGTCCTCCATCGCCGGATAGAGCACCTCCTCGACCACCGGCGAGAGGCGGTGGATCTCGTCGACGAACAGCACGTCGTTCTTCTCGAGATTGGTCAGCAGCGCGGCCAGGTCGCCGGCGCGCTCCAGCACCGGGCCGGAGGTCGAGCGGATATTGACGCCCAGTTCGTTGGCGATCACGTGCGAGAGCGTGGTCTTGCCCAGCCCCGGCGGCCCGAAGATCAACACGTGGTCGAGCGCCCCGCCACGCTTGCGGGCCGCCTCGATGTAGATCGACAACTGCTCGCGCACCGCCTGCTGACCCAGGTATTCGGCCAGGCGCTGCGGGCGGATCGAGGCTTCCAGCGCCTCGTCGTCGAGCTGGGCGGCGGGGGTGATGATGCGCGCTTCGGTCATGCGGGCATTATGGCAGGCCGGCAAGGGCCTCGTAGGGTGGGCTTCAGCCCACCATGCACCCGCGGGAAACCGGCGGTGGGCTGAAGCCCACCCTACGCCTTCCCGCTAGATCTCCACCTGCGCGCCGAGTTCGATCAGCCGGTTGCCCGGGATCTGGAAGAACGCCGTGGCCGGCAGCGCGTTGCGCGCCAGGAAGGCGAACAGCTTGTCGCGCCAGAGCGCCATGCCGGGGCGGCGCACGTCGGCGACGATGGTCTCGCGCGAGAGGAAGAAGGTGGTGTCCATCAGGTCGAAGGTGAGCCCTTCGCGGCCGCACATCGACAGCGCCTGCGGGATATTGGGATCCTCCGCGAAGCCGAAGCGCAGCTCCAGCCCGTAGAAGCCGCCGTCCATCGGGGTGATCTCGATGCGCTCGTCGGCCTCGGCCACCGGCGTCTCCAGGATCTGCACGGTGAGCATCACGTTGCGCTCGTGCAGCACCTTGTTGTGCTTGAGGTTGTGCAGGAGGGCGTGCGGCACCGCGTACTGGTTGGCGGTGAGGAACACCGCCGTGCCTGGCACGCGCAGCGGCGGGTGCTCGGCCATGTTCTCGATGAACGGCGCCAGCGCCAGCCCGCCCTGCTTGATCTCGCGCACCACCAGTTCGCGGCCGCGCCGCCAGGTGGTCATCACGGTGAACAGGAACAGGCCCAGCACCAGCGGGAACCAGCCGCCGTCGGGGATCTTCAGCGTATTGGCGCCGAAGAAGGACAGGTCCACGCACAGCAAGCCGATGGTCAGCGGAATCACCGCCGCCAGGCTCCAGTTCCAGCGGCGCCACGCCACCAGCATCACCAGCAGCGTGTCGATCGCCATGGTGCCGGTCACCGCGATGCCGTAGGCGCCGCCCAGCGCCTTGGACGAGCCGAAGCCGACCACGGTCAGGATCACCATCACCATCAGCGCGCGGTTCACCCACGGCAGGAAGATGTGGCCGATCGCCTCGCGCGAGGTATGCACCACCTGCATGCGCGGCACGAAGCCGAGCTGGATCGCCTGGCGGGTCACCGAGAACGCCCCGGAGATCACCGCCTGCGAGGCGATCACCGCGGCCGCGGTGGCCAGCACGATCATCGGGTAGCCGGCCCAGTCCGGCACCGCGTGGAAGAACGGATTGGCTGCGGCCTTCGGATCGTGCAGCAGCAATGCGCCCTGGCCGTAGTAGTTGAGCAGCAGCGATGGCATCACGAAGAAAAACCACGCCGCGCGGATCGGGAACCGGCCGAAATGGCCCATGTCGGTGTACAGCGCCTCGGCGCCGGTCACGCACAACACCACGGCGCCCAGTGCGACGAACGAGATCACGCCATGGGATGCGAAGAAGCGCACCGCGTACCAGGGCGAGAGTGCCTTGAGCACTTCGGGGGCCTGGATGAGGTTCCATACGCCGATCGCCGCCAGCGCAAGGAACCAGATCGCCATCACCGGTCCGAACAGGGCACCCACCTTTGCCGTGCCGTGCTTCTGCAGCCAGAACAGGAACAACAGCACCAGCACCGCGAGCGGCACCACCCAATGTTCCAAACCCGGCGCCATCACTTCCAGGCCCTCGACCGCTGATAGCACCGTCATCGACGGCGTAATCACGCCGTCGCCGAAGAACAGCGCCGCACCCAGCAATGCCATGAGCACGATCACTCGGCGAGCCAACGGCGAGCTGCCGACCCCGCGCTGGGCCAGCGTCATCAACGCCATGATGCCGCCCTCGCCTCTGTTGTCAGCACGCATCATGAGAGTGACGTACTTGATCGCCACCACGCTCACCAGCGCCCAGGTGACCAGTGAAAGCACGCCGAGCACGGTGCTTTCCTGGGGATGCAGGCCGTACTCGGGCCGGAACACTTCGGCCATCGTGTACAGCGGGCTGGTGCCGATATCGCCGAACACCACGCCAATGGCGCCCAGGATCAGCGCGCGCTTGGTGCCGTGCAGTTGCTCGGCGGCCTCGGTCGGCGCGTTACGGGTTGCGTCGTTCATCTGTGTGCTCACGCACCCAGCGCGGCGCGCAGCGCCTTGCGGATGATGGTTTCGGCATCGTCGCCCTCGGCGGCGACCTTCTGTACCAGCCGGGTGACTTCGGCCGGCTTGTAGCCCAGTTGCTGCAGGGCGACGGTGGCTTCGCCGGCCGGATCCAGCGGCGCGCCTGCGCCCTTGCCGCCGAGCCCCGGCAGTGCAGCGCCCAGGCCCTCGACCCGGTCGCGCAGTTCGACCACCATGCGCTCGGCGGTCTTCTTGCCGATGCCCGGGATCTTGGTCAGCGCGACCACGTCTCCGGCCTGCACCAGCCGCGCGAAGTCGGCGGTGGAGACGCCCGAGAGCACCGCCAGCGCGATCTTCGCGCCGATGCCGGACACCTTCTGCAGGTTGCGGAACAGCGCGCGCTCGTCCTCGCGCAGGAAGCCGTACAGCGCGACGCTGTCCTCCTTCACCGCGTGATGGGTGAGCAGGGTGACTTCCTTGCCGGTCTGCGGCAGGTCGTAGATGGTCGACATCGGCGCTTCCAGCTCGTAGCCGACGCCGCCGACGTCCACCAGCAGCCAGGGCGGCTGCTTGGACACCAGGATGCCGCGCAGTCGTCCGATCATCGCCGTCTCCAGGCCGTGCGGGGAATGCCCACGCGCGCGAGGCTCGCGCGCGTGTGCGCATGGGTCACCGCGATCGCCAGCGCGTCGGCCGCGTCCGGCTGCAACGGGCCCTTCAGGCCGAGCAGGAATCCCACCATGTGCTGTACCTGCGCCTTGTCGCCGCGGCCGCTGCCGACCACGGCCTGCTTGATTTCGGTGGGCGCGTATTCGTGCACCGCCAGGCCCTTGGCGGCCACGGCGCAGATCGCCGCGCCGCGCGCCTGGCCGAGCTTCAGCGCCGAATCCGGGTTGCGCGCCATGAACACCCGCTCGATGCCGCATTCGGCCGGCCGGTGGACCTCGATGATGGCCGCCAGCTCGTCAAAGATGCGTTTCAGGCGCAGCGGGAAGGTGTCCTCGCCCGCCACCGCCAGCGCGCCGTGGTGCACGTGCGTGAGCTTGCCCGCCGCGTCGACGTCGATGATCCCGAAGCCGGTGCGCTGGCTGCCGGGATCGATGCCGAGGATGCGGCAGGCGGATGCTTCTGGCCGGGTGGTCATGCCGGACACGACTGCGGCGGCGTACTACGCATCACCGGCCCGGTCGTCAGCCATCGGCCGGCAGCAGGGCGTTGTGATAGACCTCGCTCACGTCGTCCAGCGCATCGAGGCGTTCGAGCAGGTCGGTGAGTGGCTCGAGCACGTCGTCGGGCACGGCCACGCGGTTGTTCGCGCGCATGCCCACGCCGGCGTGCAGCGACTCCAAGCCGGCCCCGGCCAGCGCCTGCTGTACCGCCTCGAAGTTCTCCGGCGCGCAGATCACGGTGCTCTCGCCGTTCTCGTTGACCACGTCGTCGGCGCCGGCCTCCAGCGCCGCCTCCAGCACCTTCTCCTCGGCTGCTTCGTCGCCGCCGGTGGCGAAGGTGAGCTCGCCGCAGCGGGTGAACTGGAACGCCACGGAGCCGGAGGTGCCCAGGTTGCCGCCGTGCTTGGTCAGCGCGTGGCGCACGTCGGCGACCGTGCGGGTCGGGTTGTCGGTGAAGCAGTCGATGATCATCGCCACGCCGCCCGGGCCGTAGCCCTCGTAGCGCAGCTCCTCGCCGGCGCCTTCGGCGCCCGAGCCGCGCTTGATCGCGCGCTCGATGGTGTCCTTGGTCATGTTGGCCGACAGCGCCTTGTCCACCGCCGCGCGCAGGCGCGGATTGGCGGCCGGGTCGGCGACGCCGGCGCGGGTGGCAACGGTGATTTCGCGGATCAGCTTGGTGAACACCTTGGCGCGCTTGGCGTCTTCGGCGTTCTTGCGGCCTTCGATGGACGGGCCTCTACCCATGGGGGAAAACCTGAACAATGGACAAGCGGCCGATTTTACTCCAACCGGCGCGCAAACCACTCATTCCTGCAGGGGCTCGTCCAGGGCGGGGGCGAAACGGCCGTGGCGGAGGAAATGCACCGCCTGGCGGGCCGCGTCGGCCGACAGCAACAGGCCGGTATGGCTGGTCTCGACCACGCAATGGTCCGCCAGCCCGGGGAGCTGCGTCTCGGCGACGGCCACGGTGCCGTCGTGCTCCCCTTCCATGTGCGTCAGCATGGCGCCCAGGCCGATCGGCACGCGGCCGGCGATCATGCCGGCCTCGCGCGCGCCCTCCCAGCGCTCCATGCCGTTCTCCAGCAGCTCGCGGTTGTGCCCCAGCAACGCCTCGCCGCCCTGGCCGAATCCGGCGAAGCCGCGCGCGGCGGCACTGCCCTTGACCGGCGAGCCGAGGCAGACGATCCGTCCCGGCGGCAGCTCGGCCGCCTCGCGGCAGGCCTGCAGCGCAAGCAGGCCGCCCAGGCTGTGGCCAACCAGGTGCACCGGGCCGGGCGCGAAGCGCTGCATGCGCCGGTGCAGGCGCTCGACGATGCGCTCCTGCGAGGACACCACGCTCATGTAGTCGAAGCGGTCGACCGCGAAGCCGGCGTCGGCCATCCGCTTGTGCAGCAGGCCGAGCGCGAAGCCGCGCATCCACAGGCCGTGCAGCAGGATGATCTGGTCGGGCATGGGTCTGAGCTGCCGGGAACAGGGAACGGGAACAGGGAACGGGATGTTCACTGCAAGCTTTTGGGCCCGGCCCCAGCCAGGCTTCCTGGACGCGCGCGGGTGGAGGAGCGGAGGAGCTTACCGTTCCCCGTCCCCCGTTCCCCGTTCCCCGCCTCTCACAGCCACATGCAGCTCCTTCAACTGCGCCTCGGCCACCGGCGAAGGCGCGTCGGTCATCAGGTCCTGCGCGCTGGTGGTCTTGGGGAAGGCGATCACGTCGCGGATCGATTCGGTGCCGGCCATCAGCGCGGCGATGCGGTCGATGCCGAAGGCCAGGCCGCCGTGCGGCGGCGCACCGAACTTCAGCGCCTTGAGCAGGAAGCCGAACTTGGCCTCGGCCTCCTCCGCGCCGATGCCGAGCAGCTCGAACACCGCGCTCTGCATGTCCGGGCGATGGATACGGATCGAGCCGCCGCCGATCTCGTTGCCGTTGAGCACCATGTCGTAGCCGCGGCTGACCGCCGTGGCGGCGTTGGCCTTGAGGTCGGCGATGTCGTCGACCTTCGGCGCGGTGAACGGATGATGCAGGGCGACGTAGCGCTGTTCCTCGTCGTCGTACTCGAACATCGGAAAGTCGGTGACCCACAGCGGCTTCCAGCCCGCCTCGACCAGGCCGCGTTCCTTGCCGACCTTCAGGCGCAGCGCGCCCATGAAGTCGGTGACCGGCTTCCACTTGCCCGCACCGACGAAGATGATGTCGCCGGTCTGCGCGCCGGATGCGGACAGCACGGCTTCCAGCGCCGCGTCGTCCAGGAACTTCGCGACCGGCGAGCTCACGCCCTCACGACCCTTGGCGCGATCCTCGACCTTGATCCAGGCCAATCCCTTGGCGCCGTACCGGGCGACGTATTCGGTCAGGCCGTCGATGTCCTTGCGCGAGAGCGCGGCACCGCCCGGCACGCGCAGCGCCGCCACGCGGCTGGCCGGATCGTTGGCCGGCTCGGCGAACACCTTGAACTCCACGCCCTTCAGCGCCTCGGCCACGTCCACCAGCTCCAGCGCGATGCGCAGGTCGGGCTTGTCCGAACCGAAACGGCGCATCGCCTCGGCGTAGGTCATGCGCGGAAACGTGGCGTCCAGCTCGACGTCCACCACTTCCTTGAAAACGTGGCGGATCAGCCCTTCGACGAAATCCTGCACGTCCTGCTCTTCGACGAAGGCGAATTCGAGGTCGAGCTGGGTGAATTCCGGCTGGCGGTCGGCGCGCAGGTCCTCGTCGCGGAAACAGCGGGCGATCTGGTAGTAGCGGTCGAAGCCCGCCATCATCAGAATCTGCTTGAACAGCTGCGGCGACTGCGGCAACGCGTAGAACTGGCCCGGATGCACGCGGCTGGGCACCAGGTAGTCGCGCGCGCCCTCGGGCGTGGCCTTGGTCAGGATCGGCGTCTCGATGTCCTGGAAGCCGCGCGCGTCGAGGTAGCGGCGCAGCGCCTGCACCAGCCTGATGCGCCGGCGCATCATCGTCTGCATCTCCGGGCGGCGCAGGTCGAGGTAGCGGTAGGTCATCCGCAGGTCCTCGTTGGGGTTCTCGTGCAGCGCGAAAGGCAGGTCCTTCGCCGCGTTGAGCACCTCGACCGTGTCGGCCAGCAGCTCCACCGTGCCGGTCTTCAGCTTGTCGTTGACCGACAGGCGCCGGCGGATCGTGCCGGTGACCTTCAGGCAATACTCGTTGCCGACCTCGCCCGCCACCGCGAAGGCGCCCGCGTTCTCGCGCTCGACCACCACCTGGGCGAGACCCTCGTGGTCGCGCAGGTCGATGAAGGCGACGTGGCTCTGCAGGCGGATCGTGTTGATCCAGCCGCACAGGGTGACGGTCTGGCCGACCAGCGACTCGTCGATGAGGCCGCAGTAGTGCGTGCGCATAGGAAGGGAAACTCCGGGGCGTGGTGCCGATGGGGCGTGCGAATCGGCGATTTTAGCATCCGCCGTTGCGCGATGAGCCTTCATCCACCCGGCCGTGGGCATCCACGCGGCGTGTGGCCCTTGCCCGGGGCGGACGGTTGCCGGAGACCCCTCCACCGCGCGCGCCGACGCCGTTGCGCAGGCGCGACTGGGCAGCCGTGTTCAGTCGCCGCTGGCGGCGGGCTTGCTCTCGCTCGCCGGTGCAGGCGCCGGCGCGGGGGCGGGACTGGCCGCCTTCGCCTCGCCATCCCCCGCCAGGTTGCGCTTCTTGTCGCCGTCCTTCTTGAAGTCGGTCTCGTACCAGCCGTTGCCGGCCAGGCGGAACGACGGGGCGCTCAGCTTGCGCTGCACGCGCGGCGCGGCGCAGGAAGGACACGCCGACGGGTCCGGGTCGGACAACTTCTGCAGTCGATCGAAACGATGCCCGCACTGGGCACACTCGAATTCGTAGATGGGCATGGAACGAAAACTCCGGGCAGGCCGCCCCGTGAACAGCTGGTGCGCATTATCGAGTCGTCTGTCGCGATTTCAATGGCGCGCGCCTTGGCGCGGCCTGGCGCCGGGAGTAGCCTGCCCGATGGCGCGCATGGACTTCACGCGACACCACGCCTGCGCGCGCCCCAGTGGACGTCGAAACGTCCGTCGCCCCCGATGCGCTCCATCGGCCGTGCATCGCCCCGCACCGTTACAGGAGTTCCCCGTGAAGCATCCCCGCCCGCTCCCCCGTCTCGCGCTGCTCCCGGCCGCGTTGCTGCTCGCCTGCTCCGCCGCGCACGCACAGGACACGAGCGCCGCCGCACAGAAAGCCAAGAACCTCGGCACCGTGATCGTCACCGGCACGCGCGCCGACAACCGCACCGAAAGCAGCTCGCTCACCCCGGTCGACGTGGTCTCGGCCCAGTTGCTCAAGCAGACCGGCACCACCGAACTTTCCACCGCGTTGGCGCGGGTGATTCCCTCGCTGACCTTCCCGCGCCCCTCGGCCGCCGACACCGCCGACTCGCAGCGTCCCGCGCAGCTGCGCGGCCTATCGCCGGACCAGGTGCTGGTGCTGGTCGACGGCAAGCGCTGGCACCCGGGCGCGATCATCCTGACCAACGGCGTGCTCGGCCGCGGCTCGCAGGCGGTCGACCTCAACACCATCCCGATCGACGCCATCGACCACATCGAGGTGCTGCGCGACGGCGCCTCGGCGCAGTACGGCTCCGACGCCATCGCGGGCGTGATCAACATCGTGCTGAAGAAGGGCGCCGAGGGCGGCGATGTGGCGCTCTCGGGCGGCGAGTACTCCGCTGGCGACGGGCGCAAGTGGCAGGGCTCGGCCAATGCAGGCATTCCGCTGTCCGACGCCGGCTGGATCCGCTTCACCGCACAGGCCGGCCACCAGGACTACACCAACCGCGCCGGCCCCAACCGCACGCGCCCGCAGGAGGGCGTGACCCAGCGCTACGGCGATCCGGAAGTCACCGACCGCAACCTGATGCTCAATGCGCAGTACGACCTGGGCGGCGCGCAGCTCTACGCCTTCGGCCACTACGGCAAGCGCAACTCGGTGTCTCCGGCGTTCTTCCGCAACCTGGACAACGCCAACGCGGTGCCGTCGCTCTACCCCAACGGCTACCTGCCGCTGGAGAACGCCGACGCCACCGACCGCTCGCTGGTGGCCGGCATCCGCGGCAAGACCGCCGGCGGCTGGCGCTGGGACGTTTCCGGCAACTACGGCGGCAACCGGGTTTCGTACGCGACCTTCAACACGCTCAACCGGGCGTACCTCGAGGACTTCGGCAGCACTCCGACGCGTTTCCACGACGGCATCCTTGACGCCGCGCAGCAGTCGCTCGACTTGGACATCGCCAAGGACCTGTCGGTCGGCTGGCTGCCCAATGACGTGACGCTCGCCTTCGGCGCCGAATACCTGCGCCAGAGCTACCAGATCCGGGCCGGCGACCTGCCTTCCTACTACACCGGCACCTCCGGCTTCTCCGGCGGCGCGCAGGGCTTCGGCGGTTACCAGCCGGTCAACGCCGGCTCGCACAGCCGGCACGACGTGGCCGAGTACCTGAGCCTGGAAACCAACCTGACCGACCGCCTCGGCGGTTCGCTGGCGGTGCGCCACGAGGACTACTCGGACTTCGGCACCACCACCTCCGGCGCACTGGCCGGGCGCTTCGACTTCACCGACCGCTTCGCCCTGCGCGGCAGCGCCTCGACCGGCTTCCGCGCGCCGTCGCTGGCGCAGCAGTTCTATTCGTACACGTCCTCGCTGTACTTCGGCGCGGGCAACTCGCTCGGCCTGCCCGCGGGTATCTACAACACCGGACTGGTGTCCTCGACCAGCGGCATCGCCATGCTGCTGGGCGGCGAGCCGCTGAAGCCGGAGAAGTCGCGCAACCTTACCTTCGGCGCGGTGTGGAGTCCGGCCGACGGCCTCGACCTCAGCGCGGACATCTACCAGATCAAGATCCGCGACCGCATCACCCTGTCCAGCACGATCTCCACCACCTCACCGGCGGTGCGCGACTACCTCACCGCCAACGGCATCACCAACACCAACTTCAGCGGCATCTCCTATTTCACCAATGCGGTGGACACGCGCACGCGCGGCATCGACCTGGTCGCAAGCTACCTGTTCGACGTCGGCGACGGCGCCTCGCTGCACACCACCATCAGCTACAACTACAACAAGAACGAAGTAACCGACGTGCGGCCCAACCCGGCGGTGCTCGATGCCCTGGGCGTCAGCTTCAAGCGCATCGACCGGCGCGACCAGTTCGGCCTGCTGGCCGACACCACGCCACGCAGCAAGCTGATCTTCAACTGGCTCTACACCAGCGGCCGCTGGAGCCTGGACAGCACGCTGACCCGCTACGGCAGCTTCACCTCGTACAACTCGACCGACCCGACGCTGGACCAGGTGTTCGATTCGAAATGGCTGTTCGACCTGGCGCTGAACTACTCGCTGGACCGCTGGATGTTCACGGTGGGCGCGGACAACGTGTTCGACACCTATCCCGACCGGGTGATCCAGGCGAGCGACAACAACGGTGCCATGCCGTACAGCGTGTTCTCGCCGTTCGGGTTCAATGGTGCGTACGTGTACGGGAAAATCCGCTACAGCTGGTAGTTCCCACTTACCTCGAATCTGCTCCCTCTCCCCTCCGGGGAGAGGGAGCCAAGCGGCGTCAGGCGGCTCGGAAGGTCAAGTGCCCGCCCTCGGCGTCCACATGGATCGTGGTGCCAGGCGCGAAGCGGCCCTCGAGGATCTCCCTCGCCAGCGGGTTCTCCAGCTGCTGCTGAATCGCCCGCTTGAGCGGCCGCGCGCCATAGACCGGGTCGAAGCCCACGTTGCCCAGCAGCGCCAGCGCGTTGTCGCCGATGTCGAGCTTGAGGTCGCGCTCGGCCAGGCGCTTCTCCAGGTAGGCCAGCTGGATCTTCGCAATGGCGCGGATCTGGTTCTTCTCCAGCGGCCGGAACACCACCAGCTCGTCCAGGCGGTTGATGAACTCGGGCCGGAAGTGCGCCTGCACCACGCCCATCACCGCGGCCTTCATCTTGGTGTACTGCTCCTCCGCATCGCCGCCCGCGTCGGCCGCGTCCTGGATCATCTGCGAGCCCAGGTTGGAGGTCATCACGATGACGGTGTTGCGGAAGTCCACCGTGCGGCCCTGCCCGTCGGTCAGGCGGCCATCGTCGAGCACCTGCAGCAGGATGTTGAACACGTCCGGGTGCGCCTTCTCCACCTCATCCAGCAGGATCACCGCGTAGGGCCGGCGGCGTACCGCCTCGGTGAGATAGCCGCCTTCCTCGTAGCCGACGTAGCCCGGGGGCGCGCCGATCAGGCGGGCGACCGAGTGCTTCTCCATGAACTCGCTCATGTCGATGCGCACCATCGCTTCCTGCGTGTCGAACAGGAATTCGGCCAGCGCCTTGCACAGCTCCGTCTTGCCCACGCCGGTGGGACCTAAGAACAGGAACGAGCCATACGGACGGTTCGGGTCCGACAGGCCCGCGCGGGCACGGCGGATCGCGTCGGAGACGGCGCGGACGGCCTCGTCCTGGCCGACCACGCGCTTGTGCAGCGCCGCTTCCATGTGCAGCAGCTTCTCGCGCTCGCCTTCGAGCATCTTGGACACGGGAATGCCGGTCCAGCGCGAGACGACCTCCGCGATCTCCTCGTCGGTGACGCGGTCCTGCACCAGCTTGAATTCCTGCTTTTCGGCCGCCTGCGCGGCGGCGAGTTGCTTCTCCAGTTCCGGCAGGCGGCCGTACTGGATCTCGCTCATCTTGGCGTAGTCCTGCCGGCGCTGGGCCGATTCCAGCTCCAGCCGCGCGGCCTCGATCTGCTCCTTGATCTTGGTCGCGCCCTGCAGCGCGGCCTTCTCCGACTTCCACACTTCGTTCAAGTCGGAGAACTCGCGCTCGAGCTTCTCGATGTCGCTTTCGAGATCCGCCAGGCGTTTCTTGGAGGCCTCGTCGGTCTCCTTCTTGAGCATTTCGCGCTGGATCTTCAGTTGCGTGAGGCGACGCTCAAGGCGGTCGAGCTCCTCCGGCTTGGAATCGATCTCCATGCGGATGCGCGAGGCTGCCTCGTCCATCAGGTCGATCGCCTTGTCGGGCAGTTGGCGATCGGTGATGTAGCGGTTGGATAGCGTCGCCGCGGCGACGATCGCCGGATCGGTGATCTCCACGCCGTGATGCACGGCGTAGCGCTCCTTCAGGCCGCGCAGGATGGCGATGGTGTCCTCCACGCTCGGCTCGCCGACAAATACCTTCTGGAAGCGGCGCTCCAGCGCGGCGTCCTTCTCGATGTACTTGCGGTACTCGTCCAGCGTGGTGGCGCCGATGCAGTGCAGCTCGCCGCGCGCCAGCGCCGGCTTGAGCATGTTGCCCGCGTCCATAGCGCCCTCGGCCTTGCCGGCGCCGACCATGGTGTGCAGCTCGTCGATGAACAGGATCACCCGGCCTTCCTGCTTGGCCAGGTCGTTGAGCACGGCCTTCAGGCGTTCCTCGAACTCGCCGCGGAACTTGGCGCCGGCGATCAGCGCACCCATGTCCAGCGCGAGCACGCGGCGGTCGCGCAGGCCCTCGGGCACTTCGCCCTTGACGATGCGCTGGGCCAGGCCCTCGACGATGGCGGTCTTGCCCACGCCGGGTTCGCCGATCAGCACCGGGTTGTTCTTGGTGCGCCGCTGCAACACCTGGATCGTGCGGCGGATCTCCTCGTCGCGGCCGATCACCGGGTCGAGCTTGCCGCTCTCGGCGCGCGAGGTCAGGTCGACGCAGTACTTTTCCAGCGCCTGGCGCTGGTCCTCGGCGTTCTCGCTCTGCACCTTCTCGCCACCGCGCACTTTTTCGATCGCAGCCTCGAGGTTGGCCCTGGTGGCGCCGGCGGCCTTCAGTGCCGCGCCGATTTCACCCTTGTCCTCCAGCGCAGCCAGCACGAACAGCTCGCTGGCGATGAACTGGTCGCCGCGCTGCTGCGCCAGCTTGTCGGTGAGGTTGAGCAGGCGGGTCAGGTCGTTGCCGACGCTGATGTTGCCCTCCTGCCCGCGCACCTGCGGCAGGCGGCCCAGGATCTCGCCGACGCGTTCGCGCAATGCCGGCACGTTGACGTGCGCCTGGGTCAGGAGCGGCGCGGTCGAGCCGCCCTGCTGGTCCAGCAGCGCCGCCATCACGTGCGCCGGCTCCAGGATGTTGTTGTCGCGGCCCACGGCCAGCGACTGCGCGTCGGCCAGCGCCTGCTGGAAACGCGAAGTGAGTTTGTCCATCCGCATGATCGGGATTTCCTCGGGAATCGTGGGCGGCCCCCGCCGCAATGCGAAGGAAATAGGGGCGTCTCAGCAGCCTTCAAGACAATGGTTGCCGGCTGTTCGGGGCCGGTACTTGACCCGTATCATTTTCGGCTCGGTTTGCAGGGACGCGTCGTGATGAAACCTTCCGGATCGCGTGTATGAGCCGCCTGGCCTGGCCGCTGTTCAACGCGTTGTAACTGCTGTTCACCGTGCTCTGGACCGCCGGCTGGATCTGCCTGGCGCTGCTGGTGCGCATGCTCACCGGCGGACGCCACTGGCCACTGCGGATGGCCTCGCGCTGCTGGGCGCCCGGGTTGCTGCGCGGCGCCGGCGCGCGGCTGGAGGTGCACGGACTGGAGCGGATCGACTGGTCCCGGCCGCACGTGTTCGTGGCCAACCACCAGTCGATGATCGACATCTGCGCGCTGTTCCGCGCGCTGCCGGTGCCGGTGCGCTTCGTGCTCAAGCAGGAGCTGGCGAAGGTGCCGTTCGTCGGCTGGTACGCACGGGCGATGGGCATGGTGTTCATCGAGCGCGCCAGCGCGCGCAGTTCGGCGCGGCGGCTGCACGCGGCGGTGGACGTCGTGCGCGGGGGCGCCAGCGTCTGCGCCTTCCCCGAGGGCACGCGCAGCCGCGAGGGCCGCGTGGGCCCGTTCAAGGGCGGCGCCTTCCAGTTGGCGATCGAGGCTGGCGTGTGCGTGGTGCCGGTGTCGATCGAGGGCAGCGGCGCGGTGCTGCCGGCCTCGGGTTTCCGCGTCCGCCCGGGCACCATCGTGCTGCGGTTGGGCGATCCGCTGCCGACGCACGGCCTCGCGCCGCACGACCGCAACGCGCTGGCCCAGCAGGCCCGCGCGGCGGTGGTGGCGTTGCTGGAAGGAAGCGCCGGTCAGTAACGCTGCAGCGCGTGCAGCGGCCTGTCGCCCTGCCAGCGCACGCGGCCCTGCAAGTCCGGCAGCTCGATCACCACGCCCGCGCCCGCCAGGTCCACGCCGAGCCGGTCGAGCAGTGCCTGCGCCGCCGCCAGCGTGCCGCCGGTGGCGAGCACGTCGTCGATGAGCAGCGCCCGCTCGCCCGGCTGCAAGGCATCGGCGCGCACTTCCAGCCGGTCGTGGCCGTATTCCAGCGCGTAGTCGACGCCCACCACCGGCGGCGGCAGTTTGCCCGGCTTGCGCAGCGGCACGAAGCCGGCGTTGAGCTTCTGTGCCAGCGCCGCGCCGAAGATGAAGCCGCGCGACTCGATGCCGCATACCGCGCGCACGCGCTCGCCCAGCCACGGCTCGGCCAGCGCGTCGATGCAGCGCGCGAACGCGCCGGCGTCGGCGAGCAGCGGCGTGACGTCGCGGAAGACCACGCCCTGCTGCGGGAAATCGGGGATGGCGCGGATCAGGGAAGCGAAATCATGCATGGTCGTCACTCGGTTCGGGCGCGGCAGGGCGCGTGCGCAGGGTTCCGAGCAGGATGCCGGCCAGCGCCAGCACCAGCCCCAGCCAGTCGCCACTGCCGGTCGGCCGCCGGAACAGCAGCACGTCCAGCACGAAGGCCAGCGCCGGCTGCAGCAGCAACAACAGGCCCACCAGCGAGGCCGGCAGCAGCGGCATCGCCCGCACCATCAGCAGCCACGCCAGCACCTGGCCGAAGAAACCCAGCGCCAGCAGCGCGCTCCAGCCGCGCACCTTCACCAGCGCGAAGGCATCGCCCTCGACCAGCCCCCACAGCAGGAGCAACGCCGCGCTCAGCAGGCTCATCAGCCCGAGAAACTGCGCTGCCGACAGCCGCGTATGCCCGGACAGCGCGCGCCGGAAGCTCAGCAGGTAGACGGTATAGGCCAGGCCGCTGGCCAGTCCCAGCCACACGCCGAGCCGGTGCCGTGCATCGAACAGCGACCAGTGCGCGCCGACCAGCAGCCACAGCCCCGCCAGCGCCACCGCGATGCCCGGCAGGAACCAGCGCCCCAGCCGCTCGCGGTAGACCCACCAGCCGACCAGCGCCATCAGGAACACCTGGAAGTTGGTCAGCAGCGTGGCCACGCCCGGTCCCACCCAGAGGATCGAGCGATGCCAGAAGATCAGGTCCAGCGAGAAACCCAGCGCCGGCAACAGAGCGAGCGCCAGGTCCTGAGCGCGTACGTGCACCCACCGCCTTCCCAGCGCCACCCAGCCCAGCAGCATCGCGCCGCCGAACAGCATGCGGTAGAACGCCGACACCGTCGGCGCCACCTGCGCCAGCACCACGAAGATGCTGGTGGTGGACAGCAGCATCGCGCCCAGCGCCATCCGGCCGACCGCCGCCGACGGCGCCAATGGCGTCGTGGTCGTGGAGACGGACGTGTTCACGGCGTGTCGGTGGCCAGTTGCGCGTCGCCATCCCAGCCGTCGAGCGCGGCTCGCGCCTCGGCCAGTTGCGCCTCGACCTGCCGCACCACCGCATCGGCGGCCTGCGCGGAGGACTCGGGCACCATCACCGCCACGTAGTCGATCGCCGGCAACTGGCCCACCGCGCCGGTCAGGTACTCGCCGGCGATGAACGCGGGAATCTCCTCGCGCTCCAGCGCATCCTTGACCAGATGGGCGTCGATCAGGCTTTCGGCTCGGTAGGCGATGCGCATGCGGCCACGCTACTGCGCGCCCCGGGGAGCGGCAAGCCCTAGCGCCGGAAGCGCACGTAGGCGCGTTTGGCCAGGTACAGCAGATGCCCGGTCAGGCCGCGGTCCTGCGCCTGGCGCAGCGCGGTGTTCTCCGCATACAGCATGCGGATGTGCGAGTCGCGCAGCTCCAGCAGCTGTCTGATTTCGGCCACGTCGCCGCGCGACAGCGTGCGGCCTTCGTCGATGTGCGCGGGCAGCTGGCGATTGACGTAGTAGGTGGTGTGGCGCGGCGCGGTCTCTTCCGCGGGCCGCTCCTTGGTGTAGAAGTACAGCGCGATCGAGCGGCGGGTGAGGCCGGCGCGCTCCGGCGGCAGCCGGATCGGGTCGAACGCGTGCCAGGAGCGCTCGGAGGTCTCGAAGATCACGCAGCGGTTGAACACCGGCACCACCGAGCGCGCCGGGCGGGCGTCGGCGTGGGGATCGCGGAACAGCTCCAGGCAGCCGCCCCAGGCCTGCTCCCATTCTCGGTTGAGGTAGACGATCAGGTTGAGCCGCCGGTGCCAGCGCTCGCTGGGGTGGAAGTTGAAGTCCACGTGCGGATCCAGCGCCATCCCGTCGCGGTTTTCGTGGGTGCCGCCGCCGAGGTACCACGGATCGTAGATCAGCCCCTCGATGCCGGTGAGCTCGCCGACGGCGCGCAGGAATTCCGGGCTCTTGATGGCATCGTCCAACCGCTGGTAGGCCGGCCCGATGCCGCGGATGCGGTCGAGCGTCGACTTGCCGCCCGGCGTGCCGTCGTCGCCCACGCTGTTGCCGCGCTCGAACGCCGGGAACGAGGCCAGCAGCTCGTCGGCAAACGCCGGGGCGAGGAAATCATCGATGACCACGTGCGGAAACGGCGCCGCCGAGCTGAACTCGGCGCGGTGACCTGCCGAGGTTTCGAGGACACGGGGATCAAGGATGGAAAGGCCGGCTGCAGGCATCGGACGCATCGAGAGAACGGAATCGGCGGATTGTAGCGGGCGGCCCCGGTCGCGACGGCATGTCGCCGGATCGACGGGGACGCGCGCAACTCAGGGTAAACTCTTAGGTTCCCACCCGTATCCGCCCGAGCCACCGATGTCCAGCGAGAACCCCGCCGCCGAAACCCCAGGCACCAGCGAAAACGCCGTGCAGCGGGATTTCGTGCGCCAGATCATTCGCGAGGACCTGGCCAGCGGCAAGCACCGCGCGATCCGCACCCGCTTCCCGCCAGAGCCCAACGGCTACCTGCATATCGGCCACGCCAAGGCGATCTGCCTGAACTTCGGCATCGCGCGCGAGTTCGGCGGCTGGTGCAACCTGCGCCTGGACGACACCAACCCGGGCAAGGAAGACCCCGAGTTCGTCGAGGGCATCAAGGACGACGTGCGCTGGCTGGGCTACGACTGGCACGACCTGCGCCACGCTTCGGACTACTTCGACGTGTTCTACCGCGCCGCGCTCAAGCTGATCGAGGACGGCAAGGCCTACGTCGACGACCTCTCGGCCGACGAAGTGCGCGAGTACCGCGGCACGCTGACCGAGCCTGGCCGCAATTCGCCCTACCGCAATCGCTCCGTCGAGGAGAACCTCGACCTGTTCAGGCGCATGCGCGCCGGCGAGTTCGCCGACGGCAGCAAGACGCTGCGCGCGAAGATCGACATGGCTTCGGGCAACATCAACCTGCGCGACCCGGCGCTGTACCGCATCCGCAAGATCGTCCACCAGAACACCGGCGACGCGTGGCCGATCTACCCGATGTACGACTTCGCGCACGCGCTGTCCGATGCGATGGAAGGCATTACCCACTCGCTGTGCACGCTGGAGTTCGAGGATCACCGCCCGCTCTACGACTGGTGCGTGGACAACGTCGACCTGACCGCGCATCCGGATCTGTGGCAGTCGGTGGTCGATGCCGGGCTCGAGGCCAAGCCGGCCAAGCCGCGCCAGATCGAGTTCTCGCGTCTCAACCTTTCCTACAGCATCACCAGCAAGCGCAAGCTCGCGCAGCTGGTCAGCGAAGGCCTGGTCGACGGCTGGGACGACCCGCGCATGAACACCCTGCGTGGCCTGCGCCGGCGCGGCTTCACGCCGGCCGGCCTGCGCCTGCTGATCGAGCGCCTCGGCATCAGCAAGCAGAACAGCGTGATCGACTACGCGCTGCTCGAGAACTGCGTGCGCGAGGACCTGGACGCCACCGCGCCGCGGCGCATGGCGGTGCTCGATCCGCTCAAGCTCACCCTCACCAACCTGCCGGGCAATCACGAGGAAACCCTCACCTTCGCCAATCACCCGAAGGACGAGAGCTTCGGCACGCGCGAGGTGCCGTTTTCCAGCACCGTGTGGATCGAGCGCGAGGATTTTGCCGAGGTGCCCCCCAAGGGCTTCAAGCGCCTGGTCCCCGGCGGCGAAGTGCGGCTGCGCGGCGTGGGCATCGTCAAGTGCGAGGAGGTGGTCAAGGACGCCGCCGGCGACGTGATCGAGCTGCGCTGCACGCTCGATCTCGATTCGCGCGCCGGCCTGCCCGGTGCCGACCGCAAGGTCAAGGGCACCATCCACTGGGTCAGCGCACGCCACGCGGTGGCCGCCGAGGTGCGCATGTACGACCGCCTGTTCAGCGTGCCGGCACCGGACGACGAGAGCGACGGCAAGAGCTGGATCGAGCACATCAATCCGGAGGCCAAGCGCGTCGGCCGCGGCTGGCTGGAACCGTCCGCGGCGAAGGCCGAACCGGAACAGCGCTTCCAGTTCGAGCGGCTGGGCTACTTCGTCGCCGACCGCGTGGACCACCGGCCGGACGCGCCGGTGTTCAACCGCACGGTGACCCTGCGCGACACCTGGGCCAAGCAGGCCTGACGTGCTGCTGCCGCTCCAGCTCCATCTGACCCTTCCGCCCTGGGTGGAAGAAGTTGCCGATACCCGCAGGCGCTACCTCACCGACGAGGAGCGCGTAGGCCTGGCGATCGAACTGGCGCGGCAGAACGTCAGGCGCAGCCACGGCGGGCCGTTCGGCGCGGCGGTGTTCCACGAGGACGGTCGGCTGGTCGCCGCCGGCATCAACCGCGTGGTGCCGCAGACCTGCTCGGTCGCGCACGCGGAGATGATGGCCTACATGCTGGCGCAGCAGCGGCTGTCGAGTTTCCGCCTCAACGCGGGCGACAACGGCCGCTACATCCTGGCCACCAGCGCGCAGCCGTGCTGCCAGTGCTACGGCGCCACGGTGTGGGCGGGCATCGACGAACTGCTGATCGGCGCGCGCGGCGAGGACGTCGAATCGCTCACCAGCTTCGACGAAGGTCCGCTGCCGGCCGACTGGATCGCCCAGCTCGAGCGCCGCGGCATCGCCGTGCGCCGCGACATCCTGCGCGACGAAGCGCGCGCGGTGCTCGCCGACTACGGCCAGGGCGGAGCGCACTATTGAGCCGGTTGCGCGCCGCGCTGCCCTTGCTGCTGCTGGTGATCGCCGGCGTGGTGCTGTTCGCCTCCGGCGCGCTGGACCGGCTCAATCCCGAACAACTGGTCGCCCACCAGACCGAGATGCACGCGCAGATCGCGGCCAACCCGTGGCTCGCCCGGCTGGCGTACATCGGCCTGCTGACGCTGGCGATGGCCACCGGCATCCCCGGCACGGTGATCATCATCTTCGCCGGCGGCTTCGCATTCGGCGTGGTCGAGGGCACCACGTATTCCTCGGTCGGCCTGACGCTCGGCTCGCTGATCCTGTTCCTGGCCAGCCGCTACGCCTTCGGCGCCGGCAGCCGCCATCCGCCTGCGCTGGTGGCGAAGCTGCACCACGGCTTCGAACAGCATCCGGTGAGCTACACGCTGTTCCTGCGCTTCGTGCCGGTGGCGCCGTTCGGCCTGATCACCGTCTGCCTGGCCTGGCTGCGCTGCCCGCTGTGGCTGTTCGTCGGCGCCACCTGGCTGGGCGGCACCGTGGCGCTGATCTTCGAGACCTCGATCGGCGCGGGCCTGGGGCATGCGCTCAGGGAAAGCGACCGGATCGGCATCAACCTTTTCATGCACCGCGAGGTGCTGCTGCCGCTTGGGGCGATCGCCCTGCTCGCGCTGGTGCCTTTGCTGATCGGCCATTTCACGCGCCGGCGGCGCCAGCCGCAGGGCGGCACCGGCGGCTAGGCGAGCACTGTCGCGCCGAGCAACGCGGGCAGTTCATCCATCCCGGCGAACACCTGCTGCGCGCCCGCGTCGCGCAGGTGCGCGGCCGACGTGCGGGCGGCGAAGCCCAGCACGCGCATGCCCGCCGCCACGCCGGCGGCGACGCCGGCCGGCGAGTCCTCGACCACCACGCACCCGGCCGGCGCCACGCCCATGCGGCGCGCCGCGTGCAGGTACAGGTCCGGCGCAGGCTTGCCGCGCGCCACCTCGGCAGCGCTGAACATCCGGCCCTCGAAGCGCGGCAGCAGGCCGACCTGCCCCAGGCTGAAGCGCACCTTGTCCGGGCCGCCATTGGAGGCGACGCAGAACGGCGATGCCAGAGCGTCGAGCACCTGCCGCACGCCCGGCACCGGCGCGAGTTCCGCCGCCAGCGCCTCGAACAGCAGACGATCGTGCTCGACCTCGAAGTCCTCCGGCAGCGACCGCCCGAGCCGCTCGGCGGCGAGCACCAGGCAGTGCGCCATGGTGCGGCCGAGGAACAGCTCGTCCATCTGTGCGTCGGTCAGCACCAGTCCCTGCCCGGCCAGCATCCGCGCGAACACGCGGTTGGCGATCGGCTCGCTGTCGACCAGCACGCCGTCGCAGTCGAAGATCACCAGGCCCGGCGACGAGGCACTCACGTGAAATCGGGCTCGCAGCGCACGTCGCAGCGTACCGAGTTGGCGAGGAAGCACGCCTCGTGCGCCGCGTGGTGCAGTTGTTCGATCTGCGCGCGGGTGGGCACTAGGTCGCCGGAGAAATCCACCCGCGGCCGCAACAGCACCTCGCGCATGACGATGCGGTTGCGCTCGTCGCGGCCCATGCTGCCGACGGCCGCGTCGCGGTAGCTGTCCACGCGGAAGCCCTGGCCGGCGGCCAGCCCCAGGAACCACAGCATGTGGCAGCTCGCCAGCGAGGCGACGAAGGCCTCCTCCGGATCCACCGCGGAAGGGTCGGACATCGGCGCCGGCACGACGCTGGGCGAGGAGGACATCGGCACCCGCTCGCCGCCGTCGAACCGCACCATGTGCCGGCGGCTGTAGCGGTTGTCGAGGAAGGGCTGGTCCTCGCGGGTCCAGATGAGTTCGGCGATGTGCTTGCTCATGTGCGTTTCTCCCGACAGCCCTGCAGGCGCATCAGTTGCGCCTGCGGAAATACAGCCACGCTCCGAGCGCCAGCACTCCGGCCGGCAGCAGGTTGGCCGGCAATGGCGGCACGCCGTAGATCGTGGCGAAGTTGACCAGCGCCTTCTGCAGGAAGTACCAGCCGATCGCCAGCAGGATGCCCACGAAGATGCGCTTGCCCAGGCCGCCCGAGCGCAGCGCGCCGAACGCGAACGGCATCGCGCACAGCACCAGCACCAGCGTATTGAACGGGTACAGCACGCGGCCCCAGAAGGTCACCGCATAGACGCCCGGGTTTTGCCCGTTGCGCTCCAGGTAGGTCATGTTGCGGTGCAGGTCGCGCATCGGCAGGTACTGCGGCTGGATCACCGACTGCTCCAGCACGCGCGGGTTGAGCCGCGAGTCCCACAGCTCGCTGGCACGGGTGGCGGCGTGCGTGCCCTTCGCGTCGAGCGTGGTGGTGCGCACGTCCCTGAGCACCCACTGGCGCCCGTCGTTCTCGGCCGTCCGGGCCCAGTCGAAGCGGCTGACCTGGCCGTCGGGGGTCAGCGTGAACACCCGCACGTCGGCCAGCTGCACCACGTTGTGGCCCTGCACCTGCTTGATCAGCGTGGCCTTGGCGTTGACGATGCGGTTGCCGTCCTTGGCCCACAGTCCGGTGTTGCCGGACAGGCCCAGGTGGTCGGCCTTCATGCGCAACTGGATCACCTGCGCCTTCTGGTCGCCCCACGGCGCGGCCGTCTCGCCCAGGATGGTCACGCCCACGATCAGCACCGCCACCACGCCGGCGGCCGAGGCGGCGATGCGCAGGCGCGACATGCCGGCGGCGCGCAGCGCGGTCAGCTCGCCGTTGCCGGCCAGGTTGCCCAGGCCCATCAGGCCGCCGATCACCGCGGCGAAGATGAAGTACTCGTACAGGCGCCGCGGCACCGTCACCAGCACGAAGCTCACCGCGTCGTAGGTGGTGAAGCCGTTGCGCCCGACGAAGCCGAGCTGGCGCAGCAACTGGGTCACCACGTCGAAGCCGGTCAGCACCAGCCAGGTGGTCAGCAGCGAGCCCAGCACCGTCATGCCGACCAGCCGGTCGACGCGCTTGATCGAAAGCTGCATCACGCCACCGCCTTGCTCGGGCCGCGCGGCTTGCGCGGCGCGTACTGCTTCCAGAACATCCAGGCGGCCAGCGCCAGTGCAAGCAGGTGCACCAGCAGCAGCGGCGCGGAGTTGGCCCAGTGGCCCTTGCCGATCTGCGCGCGGCCCAGTGCCAGCAGCAGGTAGTAGAAGTAGAAGCCCAGCAGCGCCAGCAGGACGCGCCCGTAGCGCGGCTCGCGCGGGCTCTGCCGCGACAGCGGCAGGGCCAGCATCAGCAGCACGAAGGCCATCGGCGGCGCATGGATGCGCCAGGCGAACTCGGCGCGCGCGTCGGGCGAGGGCGAGGTGGCCAGTGCCCAGGTGTCCTGCGAATGGGCCGGATCCTCGTCCTCGTCGGCCTGAACGTCCGACAGCGCCACGTCGTTGCGCGCGTACTGCATGCGCCACCAGTCCTCGCGGCCGAGCGGGATCTTGTACTGCCAGCCGTTGCGCAGCGCCATGAAGCGGCCTTCGCCCTCGCTGTCCTGGTAGAGCTGGCCGTTCGCGGCGGTGACTAGCTTGAGCTCGCGGACGCCGTCCTTGTCCACGCCCTCGGAGGCGACGAAGGTCTTGCCCAGTACGCTGCCGTCGCGGCTCAGGCGCTCGACGAAGATGATGCCGCCCTTGCCGGGCAGTTCGGTGAAGCGGCCGGCGTCCAGGCCGGCGGCGATCACCGAGCGGTTGGCCTCGGCCACCAGCGCATCGGCGGTGCGTACCGCCCACGGCCCCAGCCACAGCGACACCAGCGCGGTGACGAACACGATCAGGCCGGCCAGGATCGCCACCGGCTTGAGCAGCCCGCGCGGTCCCATGCCGGAAGACGCCAGCACGTGCATCTCGCTCTCGCGGTACATCCGGCCCAGCGCCATCATCACGCCGAGGAAGCCGGCCAGCGGCAGCAGGTTGGTCAGCCCGTCGAGCGTGCGCAGGCCCAGCACCGGAAACATCACGCTGGCCGGGAAGCTGCCGCCCGCCACCTGCTGCAGCACCTTCGCGAACGTGGTGCCGGTGATGATCGCCAGCAGCACGATGGTCGTGGCCGCCACCGTCTGGGCCAGCTCGCGCAGGAAGTATCGGTCGAGGATGCTCAGCATGCGATAGGATTGAAGGTCTCGCACCGCAGGCCGGCGCTAAAGCGCCAAGTCTAGCCGGTCAACCTTCTTCTTAGCTTGCAGGACCCCTCCCGATGACGCTTCAGTTCAGTCTGGTCGCCGCCAGCAGTTCGCCCGAGACCGTCGAAACGCCCTGCCTGGTGGTGGGCGTCTACGAGAACGGCCTGCTCACCAGCGCCGCCGCGCGGGTCGACGGCGCCGCCGAAGGGGCGATCAAGCGCCAGGTCGAAAGCGGCGACATCAACGGCAAGGCCGGCAGCGTCTGCGTGCTGTTCGCGCCGACTGGCGTGGCCGCGCGTCGCGTGCTGGTGGTCGGCCTGGGTGCGCAGAAGAGCTTCGACGCGGCGCGCTACCAGAAGGTGACCCTGGAAGCCGTCCGCGCGCTGGGCAAGCTGCCGGCGGAATCGGCCGTGTCGTTCCTCACCGAAGTGGACGTGCCCGGTCGCGACGCCGCCTGGCGCGTGCGTACCGCGGCGCTGGCCGCCGACCACGCGGCCTACCGCTACACCGCCACGTTCAAACCGCGCGAGAAGAACGGGCAGCCGGAACTGAAGTCGCTCGCCTTCGCCGCCGGCGACGAGGCGGGCACCGGCCTTGCACAGGCGACGGCGATCGCCGAGGGCGTGCGCTTCGCCCGCGAGCTGGCCAACCTGCCGCCGAACATCTGCACCCCCTCCTACATCGCCGCGCGCGCGCAAACCTTCGCCGACGCCAACGAGGGTGTGAGCTGCCGCGTGCTCGACCATGACGAGATGGAAAAGCTCGGCTTCGGCTCGCTGCTGGCGGTCGGGCGCGGCTCGGTCAACAAGCCGCGGCTGATCGCGCTGGAATACAAGGGCGGTGCCGAGGGCGACAAACCCTACGCCTTCGTCGGCAAGGGCATCACCTTCGATTCGGGCGGCATCAGCCTCAAGCCCGGCGCCGGCATGGAGGAGATGAAGTTCGACATGGGCGGCGCGGCCGGCGTGCTGGGCGCATTCGTCGCCGCGGTGAAGATGGGCCTGACGCTCAACCTGGTCTGCGTGGTGCCCTCGGCCGAGAACATGCCCGACGGCGACAGCTACCGCCCCAGCGACGTGCTCACCAGCCTGTCCGGCCTTACCATCGAGGTGCTCAACACCGACGCCGAGGGCCGCCTGATCCTGTGCGATGCGCTGACCTGGACCGCGCAGACCTACCAGCCCAGGGCCATCGTCGACGCGGCCACGCTCACCGGCGCCTGCGTCATCGCGCTGGGCAAGCACGCCAGCGGCCTGATGAGCAAGCACGACGATCTCGCCGCCGAACTGCTGGACGCCGGTGAGGCCACGCTCGACCGCGCCTGGCGCCTGCCGCTTTGGGACGACTACCAGGTGCAGCTCGAATCGGGTTTCGCCGACGTGGCCAACATCGGCGGCAAGAGCGCCGGCGCGATCACCGCCGCGTGCTTCCTCTCGCGCTTCACCGAGGGCCAGCGCTGGGCGCACCTGGACATCGCCGGCACCGCATGGGACGAGGGCCGCAAGGGCTTGGCCACCGGCCGTCCGGTGCCGCTGCTGGCGCAGTGGCTGATCGACCGCGCCGGCTGACGCCGCCCACCGGGCGCCGCGCAAGCCGCGGCGCCCGACCTCCTGCCTACTGACGAGTCGACCATGCCACGCGCCGACTTCTACCTGATCGACAAGCCGCGCTTCCGCGAGCAGCCCCTGCTGCTGGTGTGCGAACTGGCGCGCCGTGCCTTTGCGGCGCAGCAGCCGACGCTGATCCTCGTGCGCGATTTCGAGCAGGCCGAGGCGCTCGACGAACTCCTGTGGGACTTCGACGCCGACGCCTACATCCCGCATCAGCTCGCCGGCGACGATGACGATGCCAACACCGCCGTGCTGATCGTGCCGCCGGGCATCGACACGCCCGACCGCCCGCTGCTGATCAACCTGCGCGAGGCCTGCCCGGCTGGCCGCTTCGAGCGCGTGCTGGAGGTGGTGGCGGCCGACCCGGACGCGCGCACCGGTTCGCGCGAGCGCTGGCGCGAATACCAGCAACGCGGTTTCCAACTCGCCAAGTTCGACATGTAAGGCCCGCAGCCGCGGCGGTATGCTCTGGTCATCTTCGGGCAGGGGCCGAACGATGGACCAGGGGATCGAAGTCCAGGCGCTACCGTCGGTCGCGGCCGGCCGCGCCCGCGGCGGACGCGCCACGCAGGAAGACGCCTTCGTCTGCCTGCACGATCCGATCAGCGACGCGCGGCTGCTGGTGCTGGCCGACGGCATGGGCGGCGACGGCGCAGGCGAGCTGGCCTCCGCGGGCGTCGTCGAGGTCGCCCGCCGGCTGTGGCGGCAAGGCCTGTGGCGCGACCAGCCCGGGCCGTTGTTCCTGGAGTCGCTGTGCCAGGCCGCGCACGCGGAACTGCGCCGGCGCGGCGAAAGGCTGGCGCAGGCGGCGCCGCACTCGACCGTGGTCGCCCTGCTGATCCACGGGTCGCGCGTCTGCTGGGCGCACGTGGGCGACAGCCGGCTGTACCGCTTCCAGGGCCGACGCTGCCTGGGCCGCACCGAGGACCACAGCGTGGCGCAGATGAAGGTGGCGCGCGGCGAACTCGCCGCCGAGGCGATGGGCGACGATGCCGACCAGCACAGGCTGCTGCGCGGCCTGGGCGGCCCGCAGCCCCCGCAGGTCGAGCACGGCCTGGCCGTGCTGCGCCCGGGCCAGTCCTTCGTGCTGTGCAGCGACGGCGCGTGGGAACGCCTGTCCACCGATGAGCTGGGCCGGCACGCACGCCGGCGCGACCTGCGCCGGGCGCTGCGCGACGCGCTCGGCCAGGCAGTGGAGCGCGGCGGCGCGGACGGCGACAATGTCTCCTTGATCTTCGCCCGGATAGGCTGGGTGCAGTGGTGGCGCGCACGCGCTGCGGGATCGCGGGCGCAGTCCGCGGGCCGGCCTCCGGTCCGGCCCGGCGACGTGGGGATTCGACAGGCATGAGGGATGCGGTGCACGACATGGGATATGTGCGCGTGGTAACGGGCCGGCACGGGTGGGCGCCACTGGTATGCGTCGGCCTGCTCGCCGTCGGCCTGGGCGGCTGCGCCCAGCTCAGGCAGCTGAAAACGCGGATGTTCGGCCATGAAACGCCACCGAGGGTGGTGGTGACGCCGGCGTCCACTCCCACGCCGCAACCGCGCGCCGCCGAGGACGAAGCCCCGCCGCCCTCGCTTGCCGCCATCGTCAGGCAGCAACTGCAGCTCGGCCACTACGCCGAAGGCGAGCGGCAACTTCGCCGCTACCTGCAGGTCCACCCGGACGACGCCGCGGCACAGGGCGTGCTGCGCCAGCTCACCGTCGACCCTATGCAGGCGCTGGGACAAGCCTCGCGCCCGTACGTGGTACGGCCGGGCGACTCCTACAGCACGCTGGCGGCGCGCTACCTGGGCGACGGCGGCCGCTTCCTGATCCTGGCGCGCTACAACGACTCGACCAATCCGTCGATGCTGCGCGTGGGCCAGACCTTGCGCCTGCCGGCCTCGCGGCTGGCCCCGGGCAAGACGCCGGAAGGCCCGGCCCTGGCCGCCTCCGCCGCCGCACCCGCCGACGCCTCCGAAGCGGCGAAGGCACGCCGGCTGCAGGACGAAAGCCTGGCCCTGCTGCACAAGGGCCAGCGCACGCAGGCGCTGGAACGCATGGACGAGGCGCTGGACGCCGACCCGCACCTGCCGCCCGACGGCGCGGACGCCACATCGCTGCGCAAGCAGCTGGTGTCGGTCTACCACCAGCGCGCGATCGTGCTGTATCGCGACCAGCAGCTGGACCAGGCGATCTCGCTGTGGAACCGCGTGCTGGCGATCGAGCCCGATTTCGAGCCGGCCACCGTCTACCGTGCGCGCGCGCTCGAACTGAAGCAGCGGCTCAAGCAGTTCTGAACCCAGGCTGCTCCCCGGCCGGACGTCCGGCTAGTCGCGCGACACCTTGTCGCCGACCTGCTCGGGCGCAGGCAGGATGCGGGTGGGCAGCTCCAGCGGCGCAGAGGACGGTCTCGCCATCGGCCGTCGCGGCCTGCGCTCGCGCGCCTGCAGCGCGTTGCACATCAGGTTGAAGGCGGCGAACAGCCGGCCCAGTTCGTCATGGCGCACCAGCCGGATGCGATGGCTGAAATCGCCGCGCCCGGCCCGCAGCATCGCCTCGCCCAGCACGTCCAGCAGGCCGAGCAGGCGGCGGAACAGCCACCAGGCCGCACCCGTCACGGCGGCCAGCGTCACCAGCAGCACGGCCACGATGGCCTTGAGCGTGGTCTTCTGTGCCGCGCGCAGCGGCGCATCGCTGATCCCCAGGCGCAGTTGGCCGACCTGCGCGGTCTGATAGCGCACCGGCACGTCGAACACCAGCATCTCGCCCGGATCGCTGCCGTCGGGAATGCGCACGCGGTAGCTGGCGACGTCGCCCGCACCCGGCAGGAACTCCTCGTTCGTGCGTACCGGCAGCGGCTTGCCCAGTTCGTCCCCGCGGGTGCTGGCGATCACCTCGCCGTAGCGGTTGGCGATCGCCAGGTAATAGATCTGCCTGTTGCGCGAGATGTCCTGCACCAGCGCGCGGGTGGCCGCGCGATCGTCCAGCAGCAGGTTCTCGGCCGCCTCGCCGGCGACCATGCGGCCGAGCGAGCGGCCGTAGTCCTGCGCCAGCCCGGTGACCGCCGCGTTCTGGCGCGCATAGATGGCAGCCAGGCCGATCAGTAGGGTCAGGCTCAGCACCGCGGCCAGGATGCCGGCCCAGCGCAGGCGCAGGGAGATCAGCCGCGTGGCGATCGGCTTCTCGTGCAGGCGCTCGTACTCGCGCAGGGCCAGGCGCAGGTCGTCGACCAGCTCCGCGCCGCGCTGGTAGCGGTCCTGCGGCGCCGGCGCCAACAGCGTCTGCACGATGTCCAGCAGGATCGAGGGAGTGAACGGATCGCGCGGCTGCAGCGACGGTTGCGGCAGGCGCTGGCGTTCGGCCAGCAGCCGCTTGACGTCGCCGGTTTCCTCCCACGGCAACTTGCCGCTCAACAGCCAGTACAGCACCACGCCGAGCGAGAACAGGTCGCTGCGCGCATCGGTGCGCTCGCCGCGCAGGTGTTCCGGCGCCATGTAGGCGGGCGTACCGCCGATCTCGCGGCGCGGCGCTCCCGCCGAACGCGGGTCGCGGCGCTCGGCGATGCCGAAGTCGCTGACCTTGGCATGCTGCCAGCCGTCGGAGAGCATGATGTTCTCCGGCTTGATGTCCTGGTGCACCACGCCCTGGGCGTGGGCGTAGTCCAGCGCGCCGGCGATCTGCACGACCAGGCCGAGGATCACGGGCAGGGACGGGAATCCCTCGCGCGCCACGCGGCTGGCCAGGGTATCGCCGGAGAGCCGCTCCATCGCGATGTATGGGCGGCCGTCCGCCATCTCGCCCACGTCGAACAGGGTGACGATGTGCGGGTGGGTCAGATGGCCTACCGCGCGCGCCTCGGTGAGGAAGCGCGCCCGGTAGGCCGGATCGGCCGCCACCGCGCTGCGCAGGCACTTGATCGCGACCCGCCGCTCGATCTCGGGATCGAAGCCGGCGTAGACCACCGCCATGGCGCCGGCGCCGAGCACGCCCTCGATGCGGTAGCGGCCCACCGTCGGTGGGACCGCCCGCTCATCCACGGCTGGGATCAGGCCAGCCACCATGCCGCGATCCCCGCTGCCAGCAGCACCGCCGCCCCCAGCGCCAGCCAGCGCCGCCGGGACGCGCCGGCGCCGCGTTCGCGGGTCAGGAACGTGAACTCCAGTTGCCCGAAGCGCACGCGGTCGCCGTGCCGCAGCTTCGCCTCGTGGATGCGCTTGCCGTTGACGAAGGTACCGTTGGTCGACAGCGTGTTCATGATCACGTAGTGGCCCTGCTGGTTCATGATCCAGGCATGCGAGGCCGAGACGCTGAGGTCGTTCAGCACGATGTCGTTGTCGCCGCGCCGGCCGATGGTCTGTCGCCCGGCCCGCAACGAGAGGCGCCGGCCGAGCAACGCGCCGTTGGCCCCCTCCAGCACCGGGGAGGCGGCGCTGGCACGCCCCAGCAGCACGGGCGCCGCCTCGCGTGCGAACTGGCGCAGTTCCTCGGCGGAGAACAACCGGGTCCCCTGCGGTCCGGCCGAGCGCTTGCTGCCGGGCAATACGGTGATCTGGGCTGGGCTGTTCATCGGATGCCTCGAAGGGAGTCGCTGGCGCACTATAGCCAAGCGTTTGTCATCGAAGCATGCGGACGCCTGCCATGCCACGTGCCAAGGCGCGACCACGTTCACATTGCGGAGGAGAACACATGCGCCATTGCCTGGTTTTCGTCGCCGCCGCCCTGCTGGCGGCCTGCCAGCCGCCCCGCTCCACGACGCCCTCGGTCGCCTACCGCTGCGACGACGGGCGGCAGATACAGGCGGACTACGAAGGCACCGACCATGCCGTGCTGGCCGTGGACGGCGCCACCCACCGGCTCACGATCGCCCGTTCGGCCAGCGGCGCGCGCTACGTGGGCGAGGGCTGGCAGTGGTGGACCAAGGGCGGGCAGGCATGGCTGGCGCCCCTGCGTGCCGGAGAGGACATCGCCTCCGCGCCCGGCATCGCGTGCCGGCAGGCGCCTGGATCGTGAAGCAGGCGTGAGGACCCTCCCTTCGTGGGAATACCGCCAGCGCCCTTGCGAAACCTCGAAAAGCCGATTGCTACGCTGTAGAAGCTCACCTTGTGCGCGACCTGGATGCCCCCGCTGCCGCGCCCAAGGCGCTCCTACATGCGCGGGTCTTTCGAGGTCACCTATGGCGTGTCGTCGGCCACCGGTTCGCCGGCATTGATCACGGCGAGGAAATCGCGTCCGTAGCGCTTGAGCTTGGCCTCGCCCACGCCGCTGACCTCGGCCAGCTCCTCCTCGGAGGACGGCATCGCGCGCAGCATGGCCAGCAGGGTGGCGTCGTGGAATACCACGTAGGGCGGCACGCCCTGCTGTTTCGCCAGCCGCGTGCGCAGGGCGCGCAGGGCATCCCACAGCGGCTGTTCGTAGGCTTCGATGCCGAGGCTGGCGCCGGTGATCAACTGGCTGTCGCGGCGGCGGCGCGCGCTGCGCACCGGGCGGGCATCCTCGCGCAAGAGCACCTGCTGGCCGCCGGTGAGCACCGCGCGGCTGGCCGAGGTCAGGCGCAGCGTGCCGTAGCCTTCGGCATCGGCCTCGAGCAGGCCGGCGGCGAGCAGCTGGCGGAATACCGAGCGCCAGCCCTTCTCGTCCATGTCGGCACCGATGCCGAAGGTGGTGAGGTGGTCGTGGCCGAGCTGGCGCATGCGCTCGCCCTCGATGCCGCGCAGGATGTCGATCACGTGGCCGGCGCCGAAGCGCTGGCCGCTGCGGTAGACCGCCGAGAGCGCCTTCTGCGCCGGCACGGTGGCGTCCCAGGTCTTCGGCGGCTCGATGCAGTTGTCGCAGTGGCCGCAGGGGCCCTGGTAGTCCTCGCCGAAGGCGCCGAGCAGCAACTCGCGCCGACAGCGGGTAGCTTCGGCGAAGGCGAGCAGGCCCTCGAGCTTCTGCCGCTCGATCCGCTTGCGCTCGTCGGCCGAGTCGGACTGCGCGATCATCTGGCTCATCGTCACTACGTCGGACAGGCCATAGAGCATCAGCGCCTCGGCCGGCAGGCCGTCGCGGCCGGCGCGGCCGGTCTCCTGGTAGTAACCCTCCATCGAACGCGGCAGGTCCAGGTGCGCGACGAAGCGCACATCCGGCTTGTCGATGCCCATGCCGAAGGCGACCGTGGCGACCATCACCACGCCGTCCTCGCGCAGGAAGCGCTGCTGGTTGGCCGCGCGCACGCGCGCATCGAGCCCGGCGTGGTAGGGCAAGGCCTCGATGCCGGCCTCTGCGAGCCACGCGGCGGTGTCCTCGACCTTCTTGCGGCTCAGCGCGTAGACGATGCCGGCCTCGCCGCGATGGCCGTCGAGGAACTGCATCAGCTGCGTGCGCGGGTTGTGCTTGAGCGTCACGTGGTAGCGGATGTTCGGCCGGTCGAAACTGGAAACGAACTGGCGCGCCGCGCGCAGGCCGAGCCGCTCGACGATCTCCTCGCGCGTGCGTGGATCGGCGGTGGCGGTGAGCGCGATGCGCGGGATCTGCGGGAAGCGCTCGGCCAGCACCGTGAGCTCGCGGTACTCCGGGCGGAAATCGTGGCCCCACTGCGACACGCAGTGCGCTTCGTCGATCGCGAACAGGGCCACGTCGATCTGTTCCAGCAGGCCCAGGAAGCGCGGCGTAAGCAGGCGCTCGGGCGCGACGTAGAGCAGCTTGAGCCCACCGGCCAGCAGGCGGCGCTCGACCTCGCGCTGGTCCTCCGGCGGCAGGCTGGAATTGAGATAGGCCGCGGCGACGCCCGCCTCGCGCAAGGCGTCGACCTGGTCCTGCATCAGCGCGATCAGCGGCGATACGACGATCGCCGTGCCCGGCCGCAACAGCGCGGGAATCTGGTAGCACAACGACTTGCCGCCGCCCGTGGGCATGAGCACCAGCGCGTCGCCGCCTTCGGCCACCGCGTGCACGATGGCCTGTTGCTGGCCGCGGAAGCTGGCGTAACCGAAGACGCTATGGAGGAGATCGAGGGCGCGGGAGGACATCGTGTGCATGCTACCAAAGCGCCGTCCCACGACCGTCGGCGACGGGTGCGGGAAACGGTAGGCAAAGCCGGATGCGGCGCGTAGGACGCGTGCCGCGCATGGTGCTTCCACCCACCTTCACCATGCGGCGGCAGTGCACCGAAGCCCGCACTACATGGGCATGCCCCACAAGGCCCGGTCCAGGTCCGCGTCCAGCCCGAAGCGCGACAGCGGCACGCGGCCGTTGACCACCTCGACGCCTTCCGCGCGCAGCAGGCGGCATTGCTCGCGGAAACCGCGGCTGCCCGGCGGCAACGCGATCTGCCCGCTCGCGCGCAGCACGCGGTACCACGGCAGCTCCATCCCCTCCGGCGTCTCGCCCAGCAGCTTGCCGACCAGGCGCGCGCGCCCGGGCAGGCCGGCGCGCGCGGCGATGGCGCCGTAGCTGGCGACGCGGCCGCGCGGAATCGCGGCGATCGCCTCGTAGACGCGGGCGTGGCTTTCCTGCATGGGCCGTCACTTTGGCGCAATGGGGCGGCAGGTTACCATCGGGCCCGCATCAAGGAGCCCGCCCATGCGCCATTTCGAAGCCGTGCGTTCCCACGTCGGCAGCCAGTACACGCTGCGGCAGAACGACCCCTACCTGATCAGCTTCGATCTCGTCCTGCCGCTCGGCCGCCACCAGGGCATCTATCTGGCGGAACTGGAGGACGAAGGCGGCCGCCGCTACCTGCGCCTGTCCACGCCGATCGGGCCGCTGGCCGGCACCGACCCGCGCCGCTGCCTGCGCTTCAACTGGGAGCAGCGCACCGGCTTTCTCGCCGTGGCCGACCTGGATGGCTCGCCCTACCTGCACCTGTGCGAGAACCGCCCGTACGAATTCCTCGACGGCGGCGAACTGGAACGGTTGATCGGCGAGCTGGGGCAACTGGGCGACCAGCTGGAGCAGATCATCGCCAGCGAGGGTGACAGCCTGTAGTACCAGTCGCGCAGGAGCCGACGAGCGGGCTCCTGCAATGCGCGGATCAGAACGCCTGCGCCAGCCGCACGAAGCCGTAGGCCAGCAGTGCGGTGATCGGCAGGGTCAGGATCCACGCCCACACCATGCGCTCGACCACCGACCAGCGGATCGCATTGAAGCGCTTGGCCGCGCCCACGCCCATGATCGAGGCGGACACGTTGTGCGTGGTCGACACCGGGATGCCGAACGCCGACGCGGTGAGGATGACGGCGGCCGAACTGCCCTCGGCGGCAAAGCCGTTGATCGGATGCAGCTTGACCATCTTGTGGCCGAGCGTCTTGATGATGCGCCAGCCGCCGCCGGCGGTACCCGCGGCCATCGTCAGCGCGCACACCACCGCTACCCAGGAAGGCACGTCGAAGCCGCCCTCGGGCGAGCCCGCGATGCGCAGGAAACCCAGCCAGTGCGGCAGGTGGTCCAGTTGTCCCGCGGCGGTGCCGCCGGCCAGCGCCAGCGCGATGATGCCCATGCTCTTCTGCGCGTCGTTCATGCCGTGCGCCAGGCCCATCGCGCTGGCCGAGACGATCTGCGCCTTGCCGAAGAAGGCGTTGACGAACGGCGTGCGGCCCAGCCGCTGCAGCCAGCCCTTGCGATTGGCCAGCCACGCGAACAGCGCGTAGAGCGCGCCCATCAGCGCGAAGCCGATGACGAAGCCCATCAGCGGCGAGACCACCATCGGCACCACCACCTTGGGGATCACGCCCTTGCCGGCCCACCAGTGCGCGCCGCCCTCGGCCCAGATGACCGCACCGAAGTTGTCGCCGGCCGCCGCGATCGCCGCGCCGACCAGCGCGCCGACCAGCGCGTGGCTGGAGCTGGACGGCAGGCCCAGCCACCAGGTGATCAGGTTCCACACCGTGGCGGCCAGCAGCGCGCAGATCAGCAACTGCGGGCCGGCGTCGATCACGTGCGTGTCGATCAGTCCGGCGGCGATGGTCTTGGCCACCGCGGTGCCCCACAACGCGCCGACCAGGTTGGTCACCGCCGCCAGCAGCACGGCCTGGCCGGGGCTGAGCACCTTGGTCGCCACCACCGTGGCGATCGAATTGGCGGTGTCGTGGAAGCCATTGATGTAGGTGAAGGCGAGCGCGATCGCCACCACCGCGAAGACCAGGCCGATGCTCATGCGGAAGGTCGCCTCAGGAGTTCTTCAGCACGATGGAATAGACGATGTTGCCGACGTCGCGGCACTTGTCGATCGCCTTCTCGATCAGCTCGAACAGATCCTTGGCGAGCATCGCCTTCATCGCGTCGTGGCCTTCCACGTAGAGCGTGCGGTAGGGCGCCAGCAGCATGCGGTCGCCCTCGGATTCCAGCGCCTGCAGGCGGTCCTGCAGTTTCTTGACCGGATCGATGCGCAGGCCCTGGCGCAACTCGCCGATCATCTCCACCACCACGCTGACCGATTCCTCCAGCACGCAGGCGCGCTGGGCGAAGTTCACGTCCTTCACGCGCTCGGCCACGATCAGGTAGCGCTCGGCGAACTTCTCCACCGTCTTGGGAATCTTGTACAGCGCGGAGTTGAGCGCCTCGATGTCCTCGCGGTCCAGCGCGGTGACGAAGGTGTTGACCAGTTCCTCGCTGATCTGCGCGGCCAGCGCCTTCTCGCGGGCGCGGGCGCCGGCGAAGTCGGCCATCACCGGCGCCCGCTCGGTGTGCTCGAGCATCTGGCGCAGCGCCCTGGCGCTCTCGTGGGCGGCCGCGGCGCTCTGTTCGAGCAGGCCGTAGAACTTGTCGCCCTTACCGAAGATGGTCTGCAGTGAAAACATGCGCGGGTGCCCGGAAGTTGAGGGGAAACGGCGGAATGTTACAGGAGCGCTACGGCTTCACGCACGACCGCCTATTGTGGGCGGGCCCGTCACAAGCCTTACACTTGCGCCCATGCCTCCCCCAAGACCCCTGCCGCGATGCTGACCGATATCGCGCTCGTGATCCTGCTGTCGGTGTTCAACGGCTTCTTCGCGCTGTCGGAAATGGCGCTGGTCGCCTCGCGCAAGAGCCGCCTCAAGCAGATGGCCCAGGGCAGCCGCCGCGCCCGCGTGGCGCTGCGCCACGCCGAATCGCCCGAGCACTTCCTCTCCACCGTGCAGGTCGGCATCACGCTGGTGATGCTGATCACCGGTGCGCTGGCCGGCGACCGGCTGGGCGACCGGTTCGCGCAGATCCTGCAGGGCGGCCAGTTGAGCTGGCTGGCGCCGTATGCCCATGGCGTCGGGATCGTGCTCGGCTTCGTGGTGATTTCCTACATCCAGATCGTGATCGGCGAGCTGCTGCCCAAGCGGCTGGCGCTGTCCGCGCCGGAGCGGCTGTCGGGCTTCGTGGCGATGCCGATGCTGGTGCTGTCCCGCGTTACCGGTCCGTTCGTGTGGCTGCTCAACCGCTCGAGCGGCCTGTTGCTCAGGCTGTTGCGCGCGAACGATCAGGGTAGCGGCCGGGTCACCGAGGAAGAGATCCGGCTGCTGGTCGCCGAGAGCGCCGAACAGGGCGTGCTCGATCCGGACGAACACAACATGGTCAACCGCGTGCTGCGCCTGGGCGACCGCACGGTCGACAGCGTGATGACCCCGCGCATGCGCATCGCCTGGCTGGACCACGCCGCATCGCGCGAGGAGAACATCGCGGTGATGCGCGAGACGCCCTACTCGCGCTACCCGGTCTACCAGGGCGACGAGAGCGACGTGGTCGGCGTGCTGGAGGTCAAGAGCCTGATCGGCGGCATCGCCGGCGAGACGCCCGAGCTGTTCCGCCAGCTCGCCAAGCCGCTGTACGTGCCGGGCACGGCACGCGCGATGGACCTGCTGGAGGAGTTCCGCGACGCCGAGACGCCGATGGCGCTGGTGGTCGACGAGTACGGCGACATCGACGGCCTGGTCACGCTCAACGACCTGCTCGCGGCGGTGGTCGGTGCAAGCCAGCTCGGCCACGGCGGCAGCGAGGAGCACCCGCCGATCGTGCCGCGCGAGGACGGCAGCTGGCTGGTCGACGGTTCGCTGTCCACCGAGGATCTGCGCGAGCTGCTGCACATCGATCGCCTGCCCGGTGAGGAGGAACACGAGTTCCGCACCGCCGCCGGCATGGTGATGACCGCGCTGGGACACATCCCGCAGGTCGGCGAGGTGTTCGCCTGGCGCGGCATCCGCTTCGAGGTGGTGGACCTCGACGGCGCGCGCATCGACAAGCTGCTGGTGACGCCGGCACCGCGCATCGAGGCGGCGGACGACGAGCAGTAGGTCGACCTTCGCAAGGCTTCCCCCATCCGCCCTGCGGGCACCTTCCCCCGTGAACGGGGGAAGGATCGTTCCTGCGGCAGCCCGCCTGGCGGGCCTTCCCCATTTCGCGGGAAAAGGTTCGTTCCTGCCGCAGCCCAGTCGAGCGAGCCTTCCCCGTTCACAGGGGAAGGTGCCGACAGGCGGATGGGGGCGATCGGAGCGCAAATCTTCATCCCCGTGGTTCGGCTTTTCACGCTCCCTTTGCTAGGCTTGGACCCGATGTCTTCGCCCAAGCCCGCCAGCGTGAGCGCCCCCTTGCCGGCGCCACCCTTGTCCCGGCCGGACCAGCGCTGGGCCCTGTTCCTCGACGTGGACGGCAGCCTGCTCGACTTCGTCGACGACCCGGCGGCGGTGGTCGTGTCGCCCGCGCTGCGTGCGCTGCTGCAGGCCCTGCACGACCGGCTCGACGGCGCCCTGGCGCTGGTCAGCGGCCGCCGCGTGGACGACCTGGCGCAGCTGTTCGGCAGGCCGCCCTGGGCGCTCGCCGGCCTGCACGGCTATGAACTGCGCGCCGCCGATGGCAGTCGCCGCGAAGTTCGCGTCGATCCTGCCGACCAGGCGCGCATGCGCGCGGCGGTGCATGCCCTGGCCGCGCGGCTGGAGGGCGTGCAACTGGAAGACAAGCAACACGCCATGGCGCTGCATTGCCGACGCGACCCGGAACGTCTGCCGGCCCTGCGCGAGGCCGCCGAGGCGCTGGCCGCCACCTTGCCTGGCTACGAGCTGCAACCGGGCAACCTAGTGATGGAGTTCAAGCCCGCCGGCATGGACAAGGGCCGGGCGGTGGACGAGCTGATGCAGCAGCCGCCGTTCGCCGGCCGCACGCCGGTGTACCTCGGCGACGACCTCACCGACGAGCACGCTTTCGTGGTCGTCGATCGCGCCGGCGGCCTGAGTGTGCGGGTGGGCGACCGCGAGCCGACGCACGCCCGGTTCACGCTGCCTAGCCCGGCCGCCGCCCACGCTTGGCTGGAGCGGGTGCGGGGCACGCTCGGCCACGGACCAGACCATCCAAAGGGAGTTTCCATCGATGCCGACAGCGGCGGAGGACAGCCACTTACGCGCCAGCCCTGAGCTGGTTCCTGGGAGCCTGGGCCGCAGAAGCCGCCCGGGGTGCAAAGCCTCGAGCGTTTCCACGACCCAGGCTCCTGGCGACGGCCCAGCCGCGCCGAATCACGCATGCCCGTGCACCGGTGGCGCGCGATGAGCCGCACCGGCAAGAAACCCGGGCGGCTGGTGGTGGTTTCCAACCGCGTCGCCATGCCCAAGCAGACCGCCACCGGCGGACTCGCCTCGGCCATGCGCGCGGCGCTGCAGGAGCGCGGCGGACTGTGGTTCGGCTGGAGCGGCAAGGTCGCCCCGACCAGTGCGGAGGAGCTGCACCGGCTCAGCGACGGACCGATCGACTACGTCACCATCGACCTCTCGCGCGCCGACCACGACGACTTCTACGCCGGCTTCGCCAACCGCACGCTGTGGCCGCTGTTCCACTACCGGCCGGACCTGGTCGACTACCAGCGCAGCCACCTGGAAGGCTATCTGCGGGTAAACGCGATCTTCGCCGACGAGCTGGTCAAGCTGCTCGATCCGGACGACATCATCTGGGTGCACGACTACCACCTGATTCCGCTGGCGGCGATGCTGCGCGAGCGCGGCGTGCGCAACCGCATCGGCTTCTTCCTGCACACGCCGCTGCCCGCCGCGGCGCTGCTGATCGCGCTGCCCAAGCACCGCGAGTTGCTGGAGACGCTGGCCAGCTACGACCTGGTCGGCCTGCACACGGCGCGCGACCTGCGCGCGCTGGAGGACTATTTCCTGCACGAGGTCGGCGGCGCGATGCGTCCCGGCAACCGGCTGCGCGCGGCCAACGGACGGCTGTTCCGCGCCGGCGTGTTTCCGATCAGCATCGACACCGCCGAGGTGGCCGACGTCGCGCGCAAGGCCGCGGTCGAGAACGGCGTGCGCGAATTCAAGCAGAGCCTGGACGGCCGCGACCTGATCATCGGCGTGGACCGGCTGGACTACTCCAAGGGCCTGGCGCAGCGCTTCGAAGCCTTCGCCCACGTGCTCGAGCGCTCGCCCATGCTGCACAGCCGCGTCACCTTCCTGCAGATCGCGCCGCCCTCGCGCGGCGCTGTGCCGGAGTACCGGCTGATCCGCCGCGAACTGGAGCGCATGGCCGGCCACATCAACGGCAAGTTCGCCACGCCCGAATGGGTGCCGATCCGCTACGTCAACCAGTCCTTCCCGCACACCCTGCTCGCCGGCTACTACCGCGTGGCGCGCGTGGGCCTGGTCACGCCGCTGCGCGACGGCATGAACCTGGTGGCGAAGGAATACGTGGCCAGCCAGGACCCGAAGAACCCCGGCGTACTGGTGCTCTCGCGCTTCGCCGGCGCGGCGCAGGAGCTGACCGAGGCGCTGCTGGTCAACCCCGCCGACACGGTGGAGGTGGCCGACGCGCTGGAACGCGCACTGGCCATGCCCCAGCGCGAGCGCATCGCGCGCTGGCGCTCGATGATGGACGTTCTGCAGCGGCACGACCTGACCGCCTGGCGCATCGCGTTCCTGCACGCGTTGACCAGTTGAAGCCGCAGGGTGGGCTTGAGCCCACCGCGATCCCGTATCAGGGCGCTGGTGGGCTGAAGCCCACCCACCACGGCGTTCGGGTATTTCGCCCGCACAACCCCG
>NZ_JBCNYA010000024.1:0-65503 GCF_049727805.1 Frateuria sp. YIM B11624 | reverse complement strand
CCCCCCCCCGGAGGAAACCCCCTCCCCCCCCCCCCCCTCCCCCCCCCCCCCGGGGGGGGGGGGGTGGGGGGGAGCCCCCGGGACTCGCGGGGAGGTCTGCGGGGGCGTCTTGCTTGTTTGTCGTTCTTGCGAGGAGCTTCCACGCCCTGCAAGAACGACCCACAAAAGCAACGTCACCACGGGCATCCCCGCGAGCCCCAGCCCCTCACCCTGCCCCCTCCCCGAAGGGGAGAGGGTTCAAGCGAGCGGCAGGATCAAAGATCCCGCAGACTCTCGACGATGCCTTCGGCGCCGACCAGCAGCAGCTTGAGGGTATTGGTGCCGCCGCCGGCGCCGACGCGGTCGCCCTGGGTCAGCACCACGCGGTCGCCCTCGGCCAGCTTGCCCAGCGCGAACAGCTGGCGCACCGCCTCGCGCGCGTTGGCCGCGGAGCTCTGGCTCACTTCGTTGAAGGCCACCGGCTGCACGTCGCGCAGCAACAGCATGCGCCGGCGCGCGTCGGCGGCCGGCGAGAGCGCGTAGATCGGCACCGCGCTGCGGTAGCGCGAGAGCCATTGCGCGGTGGCGCCCGATTCGGTCAGGGCGATCAGCGCGCGCACGCCGAGCTGCCCGGCCAGCACCATCGCCGCCAGCGCGATCGCCTGGTCGGCGCGGTCGAGCCGGTGGATCGCGGTGGCCAGGTCTTCCTTCGGCTCGAACTGGCGCTCGGCGCCCAGGCAGATGCGGCGCATGGCGGCCACCGCCACGTCCGGGTGCGCGCCGGCGGCGGTTTCCTGCGAGAGCATCACCGCGTCGGTGCCGTCGATCACCGCGTTGGCGACGTCGAGTACCTCGGCGCGGGTCGGGATCGGCGCGGTCACCATCGACTGCAGCATCTGCGTGGCAGTGATCACCGCGCGGTTGCGTGCGACCGCCTCGCGGATGATCTTCTTCTGCAGGCCCGGCAGTTCGGCGTCGCCGATCTCCACGCCTAGGTCGCCGCGCGCCACCATCACCGCGTCGGAGGCGTCGATGATCTCGCCCAGCACGGGGATCGCGTCGGCGCGCTCGATCTTGGCCACCAGCGCGCCGTGGCCATCGGCCTCGCGCAACAGGCGGCGCGCCTGCTCCATGTCGGCGGCCGAACGCACGAAGGAGACGGCCAGGAAGTCGGCGCCGATCTCGGCGGCGAGCTGGATGTCGGCGCGGTCCTTGTCCGAGAGCGCGGACACGGACAGGCCGCCGCCCTGGCGGTTGAGCCCCTTGCGGTCGGACAGACGGCCGCCGATCAGCACCTCGCAACGCACCTGCGCACCGTCGACCGCGAGCACGCGCAACGCGACCAGGCCGTCGTCGAGCAGCAGCACGTCGCCGGCGGCCACGTCCTGCGGCAACTGGTGATAGCTGACGCCCACGCGGGTCTTGTCACCCGCCGGCGCATCGGGCGAGCAGTCGAGCACGAACGGATCGCCCGGCTGCAGCTCGATCGGCCCGTGGGCGAATTTCTCGATGCGGATCTTCGGGCCCTGCAGGTCGGCCAGGATGCCGACCTCGCGCCCGGCCGCCTGCGCGGCATCGCGCACCGCCATCGCGCGTGCGCGGTGGTCCTGCGGCTGGCCGTGCGAGAGGTTGAGGCGGACCACGTCCACGCCCTCGGCGATCAGCCGCGCGAGCATGCCCGGCGCGTCGGTGGCGGGGCCGAGGGTGGCGACGATCTTGGTGCGGCGCAGGTGGTTTTCGGGGTTCATGCCGGCGAGGCTAGCAGATGGCGGCGCCGGCGCGAGGGGCTGCAATCGTATGCAGTGTGACGGGATTGGCCCCCGGATCAGCCCAGCGTGCGGTTGAGCAGTTCCGCCAGCCGGCGGCCCGCCTCGCGCAGCCGCCGCTCGGCCAGCGGCAGCTGCGCCTGGACGTAGCCGGCGCCGGCCGTATGGCCGCCCGGATAGATGCCGCGGCTGAGCCTGCACGACTCCTGCGCCCAGGCGGCGAAGGGCGCACCGGTCGCCGCCGGCAGCGCGACCGGCCCGCGCGCGGCCAGCCGCTGCGCGTAGTCCTGCCAGTCCAGCCCGCGGGTGCGCAGCATTCCCGAATCCCATACGCGATGCAGGTTGCTGCCCTGGCCATGGAACCGCACCTGGTAGGTGTTGCCGCCCTTGTCGTCGCGGTAGCCGGCATGCAGCGGCTGGTGCACGTCGCCGACGAAGTGCACCACGAACTTGAGCGCCTCGCGCCGCACGGCATCGCTCTGGCGGCGATCGGCGAGCAGCGCGACGTAGTGCTGCAGGCCGCCGACCACGCAGCGCCCGTCGCGGCAGTCGCGCGGCGGCTGGTAGTCGCAGCGGCGATCGCGGAAGTTGATGTAGTGCATGGCGCGGGTGGCCTTCCACAGCGCCTGCTGCGAGGGGTCGTCCTGGATGTCGTCGGCCCAGGTGGCGACATCGGCCAGCCGGCGGGTGTGTTCCGGCGCCAGCAGGCGCTCGACCTGCGCCTCGGCGGCGGGACTGAGGTGGCGCTGCGCCAGTTCGGCGACGATGCGGTGGCCTTCCGGGCCCCAGGCGCGGGCGTCGGGAACGAGCAGGAAGCAGGCAAGCAGGAAGGCGGCGTAACGGCGCAGGCACATCATCGGCAGGCAGGCGGAGAAGAGCCCGCCAGTGTGCCTCAGGCGTCGCGCAGTTGCAGCGGCAACTTGAGGTAGCGCTGGCCGTAGGTGTCCGCCGGCGGCAGGCGCCCACCGCGGATGTTCACCTGCAATGCCGGCCACAACAGCCGCGGCGGCGGCAGTCCGGCGTCGCGCTGGCGGCGCATGGCGACGAAGTCGGCCTCCCCGACGCCTTCGCGGATGTGCTTGTTGCCGGCACGCTGCTCGGCCATCGGCACTTCGGCGCGCGGCGCACTGCCCTCGGGCGGGTAGTCGTGCGCCAGGAACATCCGCGTGGCCGGCAGGCCGTAGATGCGCCAGACGGAGCGGAACAGCGCGTGCGCATCGCCACCGGGGAAGTCGCATCGCGCAGAACCCGCCGCCGGCGAGAACAGCGTGTCGCCAACGAACACCGCGTCGCCCACCAGGTAGCTGACGCTGTCCGGCGTGTGCCCGGGCGTGGCGACCACGCGGATGGCCAGCTCGCCCAGCGGCAGTTCGTCGCCGTCGTGCAACAGGCAGTCGAACGCGCCGGCATCCAGGTGCGGCTCGCCCTCGTCCAGGCCCAGCTTGCGCCGGAAGGTTTCCTGCACCTGCACGATGCCGGCGCCGATCGCGGTCTGCGCGCCGGTGCGCTCCTTCAGCCACGCGGCCGCGGACAGGTGGTCGGCATGCGCATGGGTCTCCAGGATCCAGCGCACGCGCGCGTCGTCGCGGGCGGCCGTCTCCAGGATGGCTGCCGCGCTGGCGTGGCCCACCTCGCCGCTGGCTTGGTCGAAGTCGAGCGGCGCGTCGATCACCGCGGCCTCGCCGCTGGCCGGATCGCGTACCAGATAGCTCCAGGTCGAGGTGGACGCGTGGAAGAACGGCGTGACGTGCGCTTGCATGGCGTGGCTCCGCAGCGGCCCCGGGCGATCCTCGCACGCGGGGCGCAAGAACGCGCGATGACGCGATACGTGCCTCGGCAGCTATCGCCATGCCCGCGAGCCGCGCGCCGGTTCGGGCTAAAATGGGCGTTCTCCGGCGGCCCCGCGGCCGCCAGCTGCCTTCACCGAACCAGAGGAAGCATCGCCCATGGCCATCAAGGTCGGCATCAACGGCTTCGGCCGCATCGGTCGCAACGTGCTGCGCGCCGCCGTGCAGAATTTCGCCCAGGACATCGAGATCGTCGCCATCAACGATCTGCTGGAGCCGGACTACCTGGCCTACATGCTGCGCTACGACTCGGTGCACGGCCGCTTCAAGGGCGAGGTGTCCATCGAGGGCGGCCACCTGGTGGTCAACGGCAAGCGCATCCGCCTGACCCAGGAGCGCGACCCGGCCAACCTGAAGTGGGACGAGGTGGGTGCCGACATCGTGATCGAGTCCACCGGCCTGTTCCTGACCAAGGACACCTGCCAGAAGCACCTGGACGCGGGCGCGAGGAAGGTGATCCAGTCGGCGCCGTCCAAGGACGACACGCCGATGTTCGTCTACGGCGTGAACCACCAGAAGTACGCCGGCGAGGCGATCATCTCCAACGCCTCGTGCACCACCAACTGCCTGGCGCCGCTGGCCAAGGTGCTCAACGACAAGTGGGGCATCAAGCGCGGCCTGATGACCACCGTGCACGCCGCCACCGCCACCCAGAAGACCGTCGACGGCCCGTCCAACAAGGACTGGCGCGGCGGCCGCGGCATCCTGGAGAACATCATCCCGTCGTCCACCGGCGCGGCGAAGGCCGTCGGCGTGGTGATCCCCGAGCTCAACAAGAAGCTCACCGGCATGTCCTTCCGCGTGCCGACCTCGGACGTGTCCGTCGTCGACCTCACCGTCGAGCTTGAGAAGCCGGCCACCTACGCCGAGATCTGCGCCGAGATGAAGGCGCAATCCGAAGGCGCGCTGAAGGGCATCCTGGGCTACACCGAAGACAAGGTCGTCGCCACCGACTTCCGCGGTGATGCGCGCACCTCGATCTTCGACGCCGACGCCGGCATCGCGCTCGATCCCACCTTCGTCAAGCTGGTGAGCTGGTACGACAACGAGTGGGGCTACTCGAACAAGTGCCTGGAAATGGTGCGGGTGGTGGCGAAATAAGCCGCCTGCCCGGCTTCCCCGCGGAAGCCGCTGCGCACACAAGGCCGGGACCTGGCAAGGTCCCGGCCTTTTTCTTGGGTATCACCGAATGCACGGCGGCCACGCGCTGCGGCATCCCGACACGCCGGCCGCCCCTCGAGTGGTTCCGTCCTATACTCACGCAATGATAGGCATTCTCAACAAGTGGGCGAGCCGGGCCCTGGCCTCCGCCCTGCTGGCGACGGCGTGTCCTGCCTTCGCCCAGACCCCGCCGGACGCACCGGCCACGACCACCACAACGAACGCCCAGGCGCCGGAGAACGTCAGCCAGACCTGGCAGATGCTCGACTACCTGGCCACCGACTACGCCGGCGCCGTGCACGACGGCCAGGTGATCAGCGCCTCCGAATATGCCGAGATGCGCGAGTTCGCCGGCACCGCTCGCCAGCGCATCGCACAACTGCCGGAGCAACCCGGCTCGGCGGCACTGCGCGGGCAGGCCACGCACCTGGTCGGACTGATCGACGCCAGGGCATCGACCGCCGACGTTGCCCGCCAGGCCCACGCCCTGGCCGATGCCCTGCTGGCCGCGTACCCGGTCCCGACGGCGCCCGCGCACCTGCCCCACCTGGCGCGCGGCGCCGCGCTCTACCAGCAGACCTGCGCCGCCTGCCACGGACCCCGCGGCCAGGGCGACGGTCCCGCCGGCGCCGCGCTCGATCCGCCGCCGATCGACTTCACCGACCGCACCCGCGCCGACCAGCGCAGCGTGCTGTCATTGTTCGAGGCGATCAGCCAGGGCGTGAAGGGCACCGCGATGGCCGGCTACGCCGACCAGCTGCCGGTCGACGACCGCTGGTCGCTCGCCTACTACGTCGGTTCGCTCGCCTACGCCCACCAGGCGGGCGAAGGCGCGCGCGCGTGGAAGGACAACGCCGCCGCACGCGCACGGCTGGGCAACCTGCAGGAACTCTCCCGCGCCCGCGTGGCGCAGCTCGCGCCGGAGCTGGGCGAGGAGCAGGCACGGGCGATCCTGGGCTACCTGCGCGCCTATCCGGGCGCGCTGCCGAAGGCGGTGTCCGGGCTGCCGCTGGCGCGCGCGAAACTCGCCGCCAGCTTCACCGCCTGGCAACAGGGCCAGACCGATGAAGCGCAACGGCTGGCGCTGTCCGCCTACCTCGATGGCGTCGAGCCGGCGGAGCCGCAGCTCGACGCCCGCGACGGCGCACTGCGCGCGGAACTGGAAACGGCGATGGGCGCCTATCGCACCGCGGTCGCCGGCCGCGGCGCCGACGTCGCGGCCCGGCGCCAGGCCGCCGATGCGCTGCTGCAACGCGCGCAGGCCACCCTCGCCGGCGGCTCGGCCGACGCCGCCTCGGCCTTCCTAGGCGCCTGGACGATCCTGGTGCGCGAAGGACTGGAGGCGCTGCTGGTGGTGGTCGCCCTGCTGGCGTTCCTGCGCAAGGCCGAGCGCCCGGCGATGCTGCGCTACGTGCACGCCGGCTGGAGCCTGGCGCTGCTCGCCGGACTGGCCACGTGGGCGGTGGCGAGCTACGCGGTGGCGATCAGCGGCGCCGGGCGCGAGCTGACCGAAGGGCTGTCCTCGCTGTTCGCCGCCGCGGTGCTGCTGTGCGTGGGCCTGTGGATGCACCGCAAGAGCGTGGGCGGGCGCTGGCAGGCGTACCTGAAGGCCAAGATGGCCGCCACGCTGGACCGCTCGGCGTGGTTCCTGTTTGGCCTGGCCTTCATCTCGGTCTATCGCGAGGTGTTCGAGACCATCCTGTTCTACGTGGCGATGTGGAACGAGGGCCCGCGCGCGTGGCTGCTGGCCGGCATCGGCACCGGCGCGCTGACGCTTGCCGTGATCGCCTGGCTGCTGCTACGCACCAGCCGGCGGCTGCCGCTGGGCAAGTTCTTCTCGGCCAGCTCCGCGCTGATCGCGCTGCTGGCGATCGTGCTCACCGGCAAGGGCATCGCGGCGCTGCAGGAAGCCGGCTGGATCGGTGTGCTCACCGCGCCGCTGCCGCGCATCGAGGTGCTGGGCATCTATCCGACCTGGCAATCCATCGCCGCGCAGGCCGCCGTCGCGCTGGTGCTGGCTGTCGGCTACGCATTCAACCTGCGGCGGCTGCCGCAGAAGGATTGAGGCTTGGCCTGGGTCTTCTCTTCCCCGCTTTGATCAAGAATTGGGGAGAGGATCTAGGTGACGGCGGGGCTAGAGAAAAACTTGCCAGCGCCCTATCCGGCGTTCGAGGCCAGCCTTGGCCCCTCACCCCATCCCTCTCCCCGAAGGGGAGAGGGAGCAGAGCGTGGCACGCTTGCAGGCATCGGCCCTCGGCACGTTCAATAGCGCACTGCTCGCGCACGAGCCGATATGCCTCCCTTGCCTCAAATCCCGAGCGCCCGCGGTATAGCGGCGGCAACTCCTCTAAGAGCAAGAGGCTAACCCTGCAAAGCGTAGTGGCACCTAGCTTTTTTCTAACCCCGGGCTGAGCAGGCCGTTTCTTTTGGTTACTTTTCTTTGGGCCAGCAAAGAAAAGTGACCCGAGCGCCGACAGGCGATCGGAAGCCCGCCGCAGGCGAGCCCGGTCGCGGGAGCGCCGTGCAAGAACGACAAACAAAGCTAGGCCGCAACAGGGTATCTCCGCGAGCCCCGGCCCCTCACCCCAACCCTCTCCCCGGAGGGGAGAGGGAGCAGGGCAGAGGCATCAGCGCTTGAGCAGCGGCAGCTTGTCCGCCACGCCGTCCCAGCGATCGGCGTCCTCCATTGCCGGAATCTTCGTGACGATCACCGGCCACTCGCGCGCCAGCTCGGCATTGAGCGCCAGGAAACCCTCCTGGCCGGCGGGGATGTCCAGTTCCGGATAGATCGCGCCCACCGGGCACTCCTCCACGCAAAGCGTGCAATCGATGCACTCGTCCGGATTGATGACGAGGAAATTCGGCCCTTCGTGGAACGCATCGACCGGGCACACCTCGACGCAATCGGTGTGCTTGCAGTTGATGCAGTTCTCGGTGACGACGTGGGTCATGCGCGGGCCGTATGCTGGACCGCAAGCATGCCGGCGGCGGCGACGGCGCGCCCTGACCCAGGTCAGCCACGCCGCGCGGTTCACCCCGCGGCGACACGGCAAAGGCAACATCGGGCGGAGCGCCGCTCGAGCCGTCTCGTGCGAGAGCGTTGCGCGCGTGCCGGAGGGAGGAGCCGGCGAGGTACTGCGACAACCGACCGCGGCCGACAGAGCGGTCCTTTGTCGCACTGACCTGACCCAGGTCAACCAGGACGCCCGGCCGCGCGGGACAATACCGCATTCCCATTGGAACCCACCCATGCCCAACACCGAGTATTACAACGACAAGGTCGTGCGCCAGTTCCTGCTGGCGGCGGCCGTGTGGGGCATCGTCGGCATGTCCGTCGGCGTGCTCGCGGCCGCGCAGCTGGCGTGGCCCCTGTTCAACTTCGACACCTCGTGGCTGACCTTCAGCCACATCCGCCCCGACCACACCTTCGGCGTGATCTTCGCCTTCGGCGGCTCGGCGCTGATCGGCACCTGCTACTACGTGGTGCAGCGCACCGGCCACGCACGCCTTGCGTATCCGAGGCTGGCCGCGTTCACCTTCTGGGGCTGGCAGGTCGCCTGCATCGCCGCGATGGTGACCATGCCGCTGGGCCTGACCCAGAGCAAGGAATACGCCGAGCCGGAATGGTGGGTGGACATCATCATCGCCGTGGTGTGGGTCAGCATCGGCGTGGTGTTCTTCGGCTCGCTGGCACGCCGGCGCATCCGCCACATCTACGTCGCCAACTGGTACTACGGCGCGTGGATCATCGCGGTGGGCCTGCTGCACATCGTCAACAACCTGGTGATCCCGGTGTCCTGGTCGAAGTCCTACCCGATCTACTCGGGCGTGGTCGACGCGATGGTGCAGTGGTGGTACGGCCACAACGCGGTGGCGTTCTTCCTGACCGCCGGCTTCCTCGGGATGATGTACTACTTCGTGCCGCGCCAGGCGCAGCAGCCCCTGTGGAGCTACCGCTTCTCGATCGTGAACTTCTGGGCGCTGATCTCGGTGTACATGTGGGCCGGCGCGCACCACCTGATGTACACCGCGCTGCCGGACTGGGTGCAGTCGGTCGGCATGGCCTTTTCGCTGGTGCTGCTGATGCCGAGCTGGGGCTCGGCCGCCAACGGCCTGATGACCTTCAACGGCTCGTGGCCCAAGCTCAAGACCGACGCCGCGGCCAAGTTCATGGTGATGTCGCTGGTGTTCTACGCCGGCTCCACCTTCGAGGGCTCGATGATGGCGGTCAAGACCGTCAACTCGCTCTCGCACTACACCGACTGGACCGTGGCGCACGTGCACAACGGCGCCCTGGGCTGGGTGGCGATGATCACCATCGGCTCGCTCTACGCGATGGCACCGCGAGCGCTGGGCCAGGAGAGGATGTACTCGCAGAAGGCGATGGAGTGGCATTTCTGGCTGCACATCTTCGGCGTGATCCTGTACGTCGGCTCGATGTGGGTCGCCGGCGTCACCGAGGGCCTGATGTGGCGCGCCACGCTGCCGGACGGCTCGCTCACCTACCCCTTCATCGACAGCCTGCTGGCGATCCAGCCGATGTACTGGACGCGCTGGTTCGCCGGCGTGGTGATCCTCGCGGGCATGGTGGTGATGGCCTGGAACCTGTGGCACACCGCCGCCGACGCGCGCAAACACTTGATCAAGCCGATCCCGGTGCCGATCCCCGAACCCGATCCGCACCAGGTGCCCCAGCCCCTCCCGGGTGTGGGCTGAGGAACACGACGCAATGGCCTACAAGCATTTCGAACTGATCGAGAAGAACGCCGCGCTGCTGGGCATCCTCACCGCGATCATGGTGTCCATCGGCGGCCTGGCGGAGATCACGCCGCTGTTCATGGAGGCGCACGCGGTCAAGGCGCCGCTCGGCGTGAAGCCGTACGACCCGCTGCGGCTGGCCGGCAAGGACGTCTACGTGCGCGAGGGTTGCTACCTGTGCCACTCGCAGATGATCCGCGCGCTGCGCGCGGAGACCCAGCGCTACGGCCATTTCTCCACCGCAGAGGAATCGGTCTACGACCGGCCCTTCCAGTGGGGCTCCAAGCGCACGGGGCCGGACCTCGCGCGCGTGGGCGGCAAGTACACCGACGACTGGCAGCGCCTGCACCTGGAGGATCCGCGCCAGGTGGTGCCCGAATCGAACATGCCGCGCTACAACTGGCTCGAGAACAACAAGATCGATGCCGAGGACATCCAGGCGCGCATGCGCGTGCTGCGCAAGCTGGGCGATCCCTACACCGACGCGGACATCGCCGGTGCGAAACAGGCGCTCGCCGGCAAGACCGAGATGGACGCGCTGATCGCCTACCTGCAGGGCCTGGGGATCCAGAACGAGCCGGCCAACAAGGTGCCGGTTCCGGCCGGACACGGAGGCATGCCATGAGCCATCCCATGATGGGCTCCTTCTGGGGCCACCTCACCGGAGTCGTCACCGTGGTGCTGATGCTGGTCTTCATCGGCATCTGGATCTGGGCGTGGCGCAAGCGCCACCGCGCCACCTTCAAGCGGATGAGCGAGCTTCCCATGGAAGACAAGCCCGAGGGCCCGGTGCCCGGCCAGCCGCGCGCCGCCGACAAAAACAACAAAGGTGAACAGCCGTGAGTCCGGGTTGGTCGTTGTGGGTGATGTTCCTGGTGGTGCTCAACCTGGGCATCACGCTGTTCCTTTTCCTGTGGGGCCCGCGCGCCAAGATCCCCACGCAGCCGGACCAGACCTCCGGCCACGTGTGGGCGCACGGCACCATCCGCGAGGGCGTGCGCAACCTGCCGCTGTGGTGGCTGCTGATGTCCGGCGCGATGTTCGTCGCCGGCTTCGCCTACCTGGTGCTCTACCCGGGCTTCGGCAGCCACAAGGGCATCCTGGGCTGGACCGCGCACGGCGAGCTGGCCGCGGCCGAAGCGGTGAACGACGCCAAGCTCGACGAGCTGGTGCTGCGCTTCCGGCAGTACCCGATCGAGCAGCTGGCCGACGACCCGGCCGCCCAGCAGATGGGCGAGCGCCTGTTCGTGGACAACTGCGCCGCCTGCCACGGCCGCGGCGCCTACGGCAACGTCAAGCTCGGCGCGCCGAGCCTGATCGACGACGACTGGCTCTACGGCGGCAGCGGCAAGGATATCCTCTCCTCCATCCACGACGGCCGCAGCGGCCTGATGCCGCCGTGGGCGAGCCTGGGCGAGGACAACGTCAAGAACCTGGCCAACTACGTGCTGAGCCTGTCCGGCTCGCCGCACGACGAAGGCCGCGCCGCCGCGGGCAAGCCACTGTTCACCACCTGCGCGGCCTGCCACGGCCCCGAGGGCAAGGGCAATCCCGCGCTGGGCGCGCCCAACCTGACCGACCACATCTGGCTGCACGGCGGCAAGTTCGAGGACGTGGTGCGCACCATCGGCGGCGGCCGCCAGGGCCACATGCCGGCGTGGAACAAGCGCCTGACCGAGGACCAGATCCGCGTGCTGGCCGCCTATGTCTACCACCTCTCGCACCAGGGCGATGCAGCAGCACAGGCTTCCCGCTGACGTGGCGCCGGCAGGCACCGGCGCCTGGTACCGCCAGCCCGTGCTGTGGCTGGGCGCGGCGATTTTCGTCGCTTCGCTGGCGGGCTGCATCGCCACCATCGTGGTGAGCTCGCGCCACGTCGACGCTCCAGTGCAGGACGCCCATCCGCACACGCTGCTGGACATGCCGGTGCACGCGCACGAGAAGCCCGCCGCACGGGACAAGCCCGCCACGCAGGACGCACGCGCCGCGGACCGCACGCCGTGAACGCCGTGGGCGCGCATGCCGCCTGGCTGAATCCGCGCCTGGCGGCGCAGGTGATCCGGCCGCGCCGCGATGGCCGCGCCGAGATCGCCCTGCGCGTGGAAGGCCTCACCGACGCGCGCCAGGTGCTGCGCCTGGACGAACGCCTGCATGCGCTGCCCGGCGTGACCCGCGTGGCGGTCGACGCCCGCGCGCAACGCGCGCGCATCGTGTGGCATCCCGAGCGGCTCGCCCTGCCGCAACTGCTCGACGCCTTCGCCGCCGCCGGCTGCAGCGCGCGGCCGCTGCGCCGCGAGCACGTCGACGACACCCGCAGCGCCGAGGCCAACGACGCGCTCAAGCGCCTGCTGGTGGCCGGCATGTGCGCGATGCAGGTGATGACCTATGCCTTCGTCATGTACATCGGCGTGGTCGACTTCGTCGACTTCACCACGCGCGGGCTGTTCCGCTGGTTGAGCCTGCTCACCACCGCGCCGGTGGTCGCCTACTCGGCGCAGCCGTTCCTGGCCGGCGCCTGGCGCGAACTGCGCACCCGCCGGCCGGGCCTGAACCTGACCGTGTCGCTCGCCGTCGTGCTGACCTTCGGCGCCAGCGTATGGGGCACCGTGCGCGGCGAGGGCGAGGTCTATTTCGATTCGGTCAGCATGTTCGTGTTCCTGCTGCTCGCCGCGCGCCACGTCGAGCTGCGTGCACGCCACGCCAGCGGCGCGCTGGGCGAAGCGGCGCAGGACGCCACCCCGCTGCTGGCCGAGCGCCGCTGCGCCGACGGCAGCCTGGAGACCGTGCCGGCGCTTGAGCTGTTACCCGGCGACCACGTACGCGTCGCCGAAGGCGGCACGGTGCCGGCCGACGGCGTGCTGGAGAGCGAGGCGGTCGAGGTGGACGAGGCGCTGCTTTCGGGCGAATCACGCCCGCGCCGGCGCCAACGCGGCGAACGACTGATCGCCGGCAGCGTGGTGCTCGGCAGCCCGGCCGAACTGCGCGTGGAGCACAGCGGCGAGGACACCGCCGCTGCGCGGCTGGGCCGGCTGGCCGGACGCGCACGGCAGGCCCGTGCGGGCGACGACCCGGCCGACCGCGAGGCGACCCGCTTCGTGCTGCGCGTGCTGGCGCTCACCGTGCTGACCGCGCTGGCCTGGCTGTGGCTCGACCGCACGCGCGCCTTCGACGCCGCGGTCGCCGTGCTGGTGGTCGCCTGCCCCTGCGCCTTCGCGCTGACCCGCCCGGCCGCGCTCACCCGCGCGCTGGCTGTGCTCGCCGGCCGCGGCGTGCTGGTGGCCGAGCCGCGCGCGCTCGATGCGCTCGCCCGCGTCGACTACGCACTGTTCGACAAGACCGGCACCCTGGCCACGCCGTGGCTGGAAGCCGACGCGATCGAGCCGCTGCGCGACGGACTGGAGCCTGCCGACGCGCTGCGCCTGGCCGCCGCGCTGGCACGCGAAAGCACGCATCCCTTGGCGCTCGCGCTGGCCGCCGCCTGGCCGGGCGCCACGCCGCGCGCGCACGGCCTCAGGGTCACCGCCACCGCCGGCATCGAAGCGGTGGTGGACGGACGCGCGCTGCGCCTGGGCCGACCCGAATTCGCGCTGGCGCCGAGCGGCCGCAGCGCGCCGGCCAGCGTCGCAGGCACGCTGCTGCTGGCCGACGCCGACGGTCCACTGGCTGCTTTCCACGTCAGCGAGGCGCCGCGCGCAGAAGCCGCCGCCACGCTGCAGGCGTTGCGCGCCGACGGCATCGCCACCGTGCTCGCCAGCGGCGACACCCGCGCCCGCGTGGCGGCCATCGCCGGCGCGCTGGGCATCACGCGCTGGGCCGGCCGGCAGTCGCCGGCGGACAAGCTCGCCCTGCTGGAGGCGGCACGCGCGCAGGGCCACGTCACGCTGGCCGTCGGCGACGGCAGCAACGACGCCCCGGCGCTGGCCGGCGCGGACGTCTCCGCGGCGCTCGCCTCCGGCACCGACCTGGCCCAGGCACACGCCGACCTGCTGCTCGCGCGCGGACGCCTGGACGGTCTGTGGCAGGCACGCCGGATCGCCCGCGAACTCGCACACGTGGTGCGCCAGGGACGGCGCTGGTCGCTCGGCTACAACCTGCTGGCCGTGCCGTTCGCCGCCGCCGGCCTGGTGCCGCCGTGGCTCGCCGCGATCGGCATGTCGGCCAGCTCGCTGGTGGTGGTGCTCAACGGCCTGCGCGTGGGCCGCACCGCGCCGGGACTGCGCGCATGAACATCCTGCTGGTGCTGATCCCGGTCACCGGGCTGATCGTAGTGGTCGCCGTGGCGCTGTTCTTCTGGGCCGCCAACCACCAGCAGTTCGACGACCTGGACAGCCCCGCCGTGCTGCCGCTGATGGAGGACGAAACCGTCGCCGCGCCGGCCGCCGACGAGGCGCCTGCCTCGCAAGAGATTCCCCCCGAAAGCAAAGGAGACACCCCGTGATCCGCCGTCTTTCCGCGTTCGCCCTGCTCGCCCTGGTCGCCGCCCCCACCTGGGCCGCGTCCAACTGCTCGACCACCGTCGAGGGCAACGACGCGATGCAGTTCAACCAGAAGTCGATCGTGGTGCCCAGCACCTGCAAGCAGTTCACCGTGACGCTCAAGCACGTGGGCAAGCTGCCCAAGGCCGCGATGGGCCACAACTTCGTGGTGTCCTCGACCGCCGACGAGCCCGGCATCGTCGCCGACGGCGCCAAGGCCGGCATCGGCGACAACTACATCAAGCCCGGCGACAGCCGCGTCATCGCGCATACGAAAATCATCGGCGGCGGCGAGAGCGATTCGACCACCTTCAAGGCCGACGCGCTCAAGCCCGGCCAGGACTATGAATTCTTCTGCTCGTTCCCGGGCCACGCCGCGCTGATGAAGGGCACGATCAGCCGCGCCAAGTAAGATGAGAACCGCCGCGCTGCGGAACCCACCGCGGCGCGGCCACCGACCTGAAGACATGCGCGATACCACGCTTACCGAATCCGCGATCGCCCGCCTGGTCGATCGTTTCTACGACAAGGTCACCGCCGAGCCGTTGATCGGCCCGGTGTTCAACGCCGTCGTGCACGACTGGCCCGAACACAAGCGCCTGCTCACCCGCTTCTGGTGCTCGGTGGCGCTGGGCGCGGCCAGCTACCGCGGCAACCCGATGGCCGTGCACCGGCCGCTGCCGGTCCGCGCCGAGCATTTCGACCGCTGGCTGGCACTGTGGCGCGCCACCTGTGCCGAGGAACTGGACGAGGCCGGCGCGGCGCAGATGGTGGAGTACGCCGAACGCATCGGCCGCAGCCTGAAGTACGGCCTGGGATTGAACCCGGATGCACGCGGCATCGGCGTGCCGCTGATTTCGGTCAGGCGTTGAAAACGTAGAAGCGCACATACGGTGCGCTTCTACCGGAACCCGCACGATTTCAGCCCAGCGCAGCCAGTGCCGCGTCGTAGTCCGGCTCGTTCGTCAGCTCGTCCACCAGCTGCGCGTGCAGCACGCGGTTGTCCGCGTCCAGCACCACCACCGCCCGCGCGGCCAGCCCGGCCAGCGGCCCGGTGGCCAGCGCCACGCCGTAGTCGGCGAGGAACTCGCGCCCGCGCATGGTCGAAAGCGTGACCACCCGCTCCAGCCCCTCGGCGCCGCAGAAGCGCGACTGCGCGAACGGCAGGTCGGCCGAGATGCAAAGCACCACCGTGTCGGTGAGCTTCCCCGCCAGTTCGTTGAAACGGCGCACCGAGGTGGCGCACACGCCGGTGTCGATGCTGGGGAAGATGTTGAGCACCTTGCGCTGGCCCGCGTAGCTCGACAGCGCCACGTCGGCCAGGCTCTTGCCGACCAGCGTGAACGCCGGCGCCTGCGCGCCCCGGGCCGGGAACGTCCCCTTGACCTCGACCGGTTCGCCCTTGAACTTCACTTGCGACATGACGCTTCCTCCTGGTGATGAGACCTACAAGTAGAACATGGTCTTGGCCAGGAACACGATGCCGACCATCAACGCCAGCACCACGCGGTGGGTATGGCGGAAGCGGCACACGCTCATGCGCCCGCGCGCACCGGCCCGGACCGCGCTGACGAACACGCCCAGCACGGCGAAGGCCAGCGTCACCTTGAGCAGCAGGAACGTGCCGAAGCGCGTGCCCACGCAGGCCAGCCCGTCGCAACGCAGATCGAACAGCATGCCGCCGCTGACGAACAGCAGCAGCACCACGACCGGCATGAAGCGGCGCACGCGCGCCATCACCGCCTGCTCGATGGCCGCCATGGCGGCCGCATCGAATCGCTTGTGCAGGCCTTCCAGCACCAGCACCTCGAAGGCCACCGCACCGACGAACACGATGGCGCAGGACAGGTGCAGCAGCACGATCCAGGGGTACCAGGCGGCCATGCGCAGGGCCCTCGCGGACATTCTCGGAAGCCTGCAGCTTGCGCCCGCAGCGCGGGTGGGGCCATGACCTGCATCAGTGCGGGCTCGTCGCAAGGTTGCCCCCATCCGCCCTTCGGGCACCTTCCCCCGCAAGCGGGGGAAGGACTCGGTCGCGCAGCCGCAAGCTCGAGCCTTCCCACGTTCCACGGGGGAAGGTGCCCGAAGGGCGGATGGGGGCGGCATTGCCCAGCGCCTCGAGAATCGCCGCCAGCACCTGCTCCGTACGCTCCGGCACATCGTGATTCCAGCACCGAAGCATGTGAAAGCCACGCCGCTGCAACCATGCATCACGCATCAGGTCGGTGGCCGATTCCAGATGCTGCGCGCCATCCACCTCCACGACCAACCGTCGCTCGATGCAAATGAAATCCACCACGAACGGTCCCACTGGATGCTGCCGCCGAAATCGGAACCCACCCAGTTGCCGCCTGCGCAGATGGAACCAGAGCCGCTGCTCGGACTCGGTCATGCCCTGGCGCAGCGCCCTCGCTGCTGAACGTTTCGCATCTCGACGCATACACCCTCCATGGTGGCCAGATCGTCGCAGCTTGCAGCACCCGTCTACCCAAGGCTGCCGGCTTGGCAGCCGACGCGACCGCGCCGGAGTCTGCACTCTCCGTAAGCCGATGCCTGCAAGGACCTTCGACCGGCAACGTGCCTCCCACGTTCCAGGCAGAAGGTGGCAAGGGTGGATCCGGGGTACTCCAGGTGAAGGCTCAACCGCCGATGGCCTTGCGCACCGCGGCGACGAATTCCGGATCGGTGCGCCCGATCACGCTGGTGCGCGCCACGATCCGCCCTTCCCCATCCAGCAGCAGCAGCGCGCTGGAGTGGTTGAACTCGCCATCGGGCAGCTTGCGGTACTGCACGCCGAGCAGTGCGGCGAGCGAGCGGGTGTCCTGCGGCGCGGTGCGCGCGAGGGTCCACCAGCGCTGGTCGAGCTTGTGCACAGCAGCGTAGCGGCGCAGCGCGGCGACGCTGTCGCGCTCGGGGTCGAAGCTCACCGCGAGCAGCGCCAGGTCGGCCGGCTCGCCGGCGGCGCGGCGGGTCGCCTTCATGGTGTCGATGATCATCGGGCAGACCATCGTGCACGAGGTGTAGAACATGCTCACGATCTGCGGCGTGCCGCGGCGCGCGGCGAACGGCGCGGTGCGGCCGTCCTGGCCGGTCAGCGGCACGGACAACTGGTAGAGCGAATCGGACGGCAACGGTGAGGCCGCATGGGCAGCGCCGGCGCACAGCAGGACGGACAGGATCAGCAGCAATCGTTTCATGGCGTTACTCCGGCCGGGCGCAGCGGAAGCCCAGGTTGGCGGTGGTATCGGTGGCCTTGAGCGAGGAGAGCATGGCGACGCGCATCAGCGTGGCGTAGTTCTCCTTCTGCTCCATGGAGATGGCGCCGGCGCCGCAGAACTTCAGCTTGTCGGCGCCGTCCTGCTCGCGGCTGTCGGCGCTGGTCATCATCGCGTTGAAGTCCTCCACCCATTCCCACACCAGGCCGTTGAGGTCGCGCACGCCGTGGATGTCCGGCTTGCCGCCGACCGGTGGCAGCGCCTGGCTGGAGGGACGCGCGTACCAGGACAGCACGCGCTCGCGCCAGGCCGGGTCGCTGCGCGCGTCGGCACGGGTGGCATCGGCCGCGGCGGCGTATTCCCACTCGTACCAGGTCGGCAGGCGCGCCTGCTCGCTTTCGCAGTACGCCTGCGCGGCGAACCAGCTCACCCGCGTCACCGGCTGGCGCGGCAGGGCGTCAGGGCCGAGCCGGTCCGGCGCGGTCCACTGCGACAGGTAGCGGCCGTCGGCGAATATCGACGGCACGCGGTCGCGCCGCCACTCGGGATGGCGTTTGACGAACAACAGGAACTCGGCGTTGGTGACTGGCTCGGCGCGCAGGCGGAAGGGCTTGAGCACCGCCGACGCTGCCTTGCCATCGGCCGGCAGCACGCTGGCGAAGCGGCCGCCCGGCAGCGGCCGGTAGGACGGCGATACCAGCTTCGACGGCGCATCGCTGGACGGCGCGCCCTTTGCCGCCAGGGCCGGTCCGGCCAGCAGCAGACAAGTGGCAGCCGCGAGCACGAGGGACAGCCTGCGGGACATGGATCTCTCCTGTGGTTCCGCGGTCAGGCTAAGTCCAGCGCCGCCGGCGCGTTTGACCTGCGTCATGTCTGCGGCCGGAACCGGCCCGTTGCGTCACCCTGCCACAGAGCTGGCGCCGCGGTGCCGACCTAGCCGGGTCTGCCATCCACGCGCGGGGTCAGGTAGATCCAGGCCGAGCGGGCCACCCATGGCAGGAACGCCACCAGCCAGCCGCAGGCGGCCACGATCAGCCACAGGTAGCTGTCGCGCGCGAGCTCCGCCCACACGCGCAGCAGCACCACGCCCTGCAGCAGCGCGAAGCAGGTCCACGGCACCGCGCCCATCTGCAGCGGCCGGCCGGAGTGGCCCTGGGTGACGCGGGTGACCATCGCCACCAGCATGGAGCCGAAGTAGCCGATGGTCAGCACGTGCAGCGGCGCCAGCCCCAGCACCGGACCATGGCCTGCGAACAGGCACAGGCTCTGCACCGCGTACATCGCGAACGCCAGCGGCAGCCAGGCGAAGGCCAGGTGCAACACCGCCAGCAGGCCAGGACGCATCGCCTTCCACGGCTGCCACGCGATCGCATGCCAGCCGAACAGCACGGCCAGCGGCGCATCGGCCACCCACAGCCACGCCTGCGCGTGGGCGAGGTCCAGCGCCAGGTGCGCGAGCAGCAGGAGCCACATCAGCGGCAGGCTCCAGGCCGGCCGGCGCACCACGTAGCCCGCCACCACGTTGCCGCTGAAGAACGCCACCATGCGGTGTGCCACCGTGAAGTACACCGGCACCAGCAGCCCGAACGTGCCCAGCTTGATCGCGAAGCGCGCGCAATGCGCCGGCGCGCCGAACAGGAAGCCGAGGAACGCTGCCAGGCCGAGCGTGCCCAGGCCCAACCCCGCCAGGCACGACCAGGCGTGCTGGTTGCCCTCGCTGGCCGCGCGCAGCACGCCGGCGAGCGTCGCCACACCGACCAGGTAGCCGGCGAGCATCAGCGCGATGCCGGCGCGCAACACCCACGGCAGGCCCAGCAGCCCGATGTGCGAGAGCAGGTAGCCGACGAACACGGCACCGGCCACCACCACGTAGCGCCGCGGCCGTATGGACGGCCGACCGAGCCACTTGGGAAACGTGGTCAGCAGGAAGCCGAACATGAACATCGGCAGCATGCCGTATTGGGTCAGCATCGCGTGCGCCCATCCCGGCGGCACCGGTGGCTGCGGCCAGCCCTGCCAGCCGAAGCGCATCGACGCCAGCTCCAGCGCCCACCAGGCCATGCTGGTCAGCACCGCCAGCGCGCCGGCCAGGAACAGCGGCCGGTGCGGTGCCGCGGCAAGCAGCGCGGCGATGGGCGGAAACGTTTGGGTGGAAGACGGCGACTCGCGCATGCGTGGCTCGCGGCTGGAAATGCGAGCCATTCTCCGTCGCGCCCGGCGCGAGGGCCGTGATCTGAATCAGTCCTGCGTCAATCGGCCCCGCCGGCGGTTGACGCAGGTCAGCATCGCCTGGAAACGCCCGATCCATGCTCGCTGCAAAGCCAGCAGAGGAGGATCCGGTCATGGGCAGGCTCGACGGCAAGAGCGCACTGGTCACCGGCGGCGCCGTGGGCATCGGCGCGGCCTGCGCGCGGCGCATGGTGGAGGCGGGCGCGCGGGTGGCGATCGTGGACGTGCACGACGAGGCCGGCCGCCGGCTGGCCGGCGAGCTCGGCGACCACGCCCGCTACCTGCACGCCGACGTGTCGGTGGAAGCGGAGGTGGCCGCCGCCATCGCCGCCGCGGTGGACGCCTTCGGCCGGCTGGACGTGCTGGTCAACAATGCAGGCATCGCCGGCGCGAACAAGCCCACCCACGAGCTGACCGAGGCCGAGTGGGACCGCGTGCAGGCGGTCAACGTGAAAGGCGTATTCTTCGGCACCAAGCACGCGATCGCGCCGCTGCGTGCGGCCGGCGGCGGCAGCATCATCAACCTGTCGTCGATCTACGGCCTGGTCGGCGCGCCCGACGTGCCGCCGTACCACGCCTCCAAGGGGGCCGTGCGGCTGATGAGCAAGACCGATGCGCTGCTCTACGCGGCCGACGGCATCCGGGTGAACTCGATCCACCCTGGTTTCATCTGGACGCCGATGGTCGAGCAGCACGTCGCCTCGATGGGCGGCGACGCGCAGCAGCACCGGCGCGAGGTCGCCGCGCTGCATCCGCTGGGCCACCTGGGGGAGCCTGACGACATCGCCTGGGGCGTGGTCTACCTGGCCTCGGACGAAGCCCGCTTCGTCACCGGCAGCGAGCTGGTGATCGACGGCGGCTACACCTGCCGCTGAACCTGGAGAACGCCATGTACAAGCACGTCCTGCTTCCCGTCGACGGCTCGGACCTCTCGCTGCGCGCGGCCGACGCCGGCATCGCGCTGGCGCGCCAGCTCGGCGCGCGCGTGCACGCGCTGCACGTGGTGGTGCCGCTGCCGGCGGTACCCTTCCTCAACGAGATCATCGCCACCAGCGACGGCGAGTACGCCGACAGCGCCGAGGAAGCCGGCGCCCGCTATCTCGCCGCCGTGCGCGAGCGCGCCGATGCCGCCGGCGTGCCCTGCCAGTGCAGCCTGGAAACCGATCCGCGACCGCACCACGCGATCGCCGCGGTGGCCAAGCGCGAAGGCTGCGACCTGATCGTGATGGGCAGCCACGGCTGGCGCGGGCTGGATCGCCTGCTGCTGGGCAGCGAAACCCAGCGGGTGATCCTGGAAGCGGACGTGCCCGTGCTGGTCAACCGCTGAAGGCATGGCCACCGCCGAACGCGTGCAGGCAAGCTCGCGCCGCGGCCTGGATCTGGCCGAGGCTGCGCGCCGGCTCACGGAACACGGCCCCAACCTGCTGCCCGGCAGCACGCCCCGCCGCCTGGGCGCCATCGTGCTGGGCGTGCTGGCCGAGCCGATGTTCCTGATGCTGCTCGGCGCCGGCGGCCTGTACCTGGCGCTGGGCGACCGCGCCGAGGCGGCGTTCCTGCTGTCGTTCGTGTGCGTGGTCATCGGCATCACGCTGGCGCAGGAGCGCAAGACGCAGCGCGCGCTGGAGTCGCTGCGCGAGCTGTCGGCGCCGCGCGCGCTGGTGATCCGTGGCGGCGAGGAAACCCGCGTGGCCGGCGCCGAGGTGGTGCCGGGCGACCTGCTGGTGTTGCGCGAGGGCGACCGCATCGCCGCCGACGCCACGCTGCTGGAGGGCCGGCTGGAAGTCGACGAATCGCTGCTTACCGGCGAATCGGTACCAGTCGCGCGCCTGCCCACCAGCGAGGCCACGCTGCACGCGAGCACGGTGGTCACGCGCGGCGTGGGCATCGCGCAGGTGCACGCCACCGGCGCGGCCACCGCGGTCGGCCGGATCGGCAAGGCGCTGGCCAGCACGCAGCAACCGCCGAGCGGCCTGCAGCTCGCCTCGCGCAGGCTGATCCGCAACCTCACCATCGGCGGACTGGTGCTGGCCGCGGCCTACGCCTTGCTGGGCTGGCTGTGGGACGGCCGCGGCGCGCTGGAAAGCCTGCTCGGCGGCATCGCGCTCGCGATGGCGATCCTGCCGGAGGAAATCCCGGTGATCCTCACCGTGTTCCTGGCGCTGGGTGCCTGGCGCATCGCGCGGCGCAAGGTGCTCACCCGCCGCGTGCCGGCGGTGGAAGCACTGGGCGCGGTCTCGGTGCTGGCGGTGGACAAGACCGGCACGCTCACGCAGAACCGCATGCAGGTGGCCGAGCTGGCCGTCGACGGCGGGCACTTCGCCGACGCCGACGCCGACGAGCTGCCGGAAGTCTTCCACGCGCTGGTCGAGTTCGCGATGCTGGCCACGCCCAGCGATCCGTTCGATCCGATGGAGAAGGCGATCCAGCGCTTCGGCCTGCGCTGGCTGGTGCACACCGAGCACGTGCACGCGGACTGGTCGGCGGAAACCGAGTACCCGCTCTCGCCGCAGATCCTGGCGATGACGCGGGTGTTCCCCTGCGATGCCTGCAGGCACCACCTGCTGGCCACCAAGGGCGCACCCGAAGCGGTGATCGACTTGTGCCATCTTCCCCCGGAACGGGCCGCCGCAATCCTCGGGGAGGTCGAGGCGATGGCCGCGCGCGGCTTGCGCGTGCTGGGCGTGGCGCGCGGGCACTGGACCGGCGAAGCCTGGCCCGCCAACCAGCACGATTTCGATTTCGAGTTCCTCGGGCTGGTCGGTTTCGCCGATCCGCCGCGGCCCGAAGTGCCCGCGGCGATCGCCGAATGCCGCGCGGCCGGCGTGCGCATCCTGATGATGACCGGCGACCATCCCGCCACCGCGCGCGCGATCGCCCGGCAGGTCGGCTTCGGCGAGCACGCCGACGTGCTCACCGGCGCCGACATGGCCGCGCTGGACGACGATGCGCTGCGCGCGCGCCTGCGCCGCGTCGACCTGTGCGCGCGCCTAAAACCCGACCAGAAGCTGCGTCTGGTGCAGTTGCTGCGCGAGGACGGCCAGGTCGTGGCGATGACCGGCGACGGCGTCAACGATGCGCCGGCGCTGAAAGCCGCCGACGTCGGCATCGCGATGGGCGAGCGCGGCACCGACGTGGCGCGCGAGGCCGCCGCGCTGGTGCTGCTGGACGACAGTTTCGCCAGCATCGTGGCGGCGATCGCCCAGGGCAGGCGCATCTACGACAACATCGCCAAGGCCACCGGCTTCGTGTTCGCCGTGCACATGCCGATCATCGCGCTGGCGCTGGTGCCTGCGCTGCTGCATTGGCCGGTGCTGCTGATGCCGGTGCACATCGTGCTGCTGGAGCTGCTGATCGACCCGGCATGCTCGATCGTGTTCGAGGCGGAGCCGGCGGCGGCGGACGTGATGGCCCGGCCACCGCGCGCCGCGGGCGAGTCGCCGTTCGCCACGCGACGGCTCGGCCGCGCCGTGGTGCAGGGGCTCGGCGTCGCGGCGATGCTGCTGCTCGGCTTCGGCCTGCTGCTCGGCCACGGCACGGAGCCCGCGCAGGCGCGTGGCGCGGTGTTCGCGGCGCTGCTCGGCGGCCTGTTCCTGCTGATCCTGGCCAATCGCCATCCGACCCGCGCGGTGCTCGCGCGCCCGGCGCGGCGCAACCCCTGGACCGGGCGCATGGGCGGTGCGTTGATCCTCGCGCTGGCCGCCGCGTTCGGCCTGCCGTTCCTGCGGCGGGTGATGGACATCGCGCTGCCCGGCCCGGCGGCCGCCGCCGCGATGCTGGCCATGCTCGGCGGCATCCTCGTCTGGCTCGAACTCCTGCGCCGCATGCCCGCGTCGCCGACCCTGCACAGTCCGGCCAGTCCGCGGTAGCCGCCCGTACGGAAGCGTGCCTCGGCTTGACGATGGTCAAGCGCGCCGGCGCGCATCCTGCGACAGTCCCCCTGCCACCATGGAGCGACGCGATGCTCGTCTATAGCTGCCACGGCGCCGCCAGACAGGTGACCGGTTCCTGCCACCTGGTAGAGCTCGATGGCCGGCGCGTCTTGATCGACTGCGGCCTGTTCCAGGGCGATCGCGCTACCGAGCAGGCCAACGCCGAGGCGTTCGGCTTCGACCCGGCATCGATCGACGCGCTGCTGCTCACCCATGCGCACCTGGATCATTGCGGACGCATCCCGCGGCTGGTGCGGCAGGGTTTCCGCGGGCGCATCCTCGCCACCTCGGCCACGCGCGAGCTGGCGCGGCTGGTGCTGCTGGACGCCGCCGGCCTGCAGGAGGAGGACGCCCGCCGCGCCGCGCGCAGCGACCGGCGCGGCGAGGAAGCGATCGAGCCGCTGTACACGCTGGACGATGCGCTGCACGCGATCGATTTCTTCGAACCGGGCCTCGGCTACGACCACGATATCGACGTGCTTCCGGGCATCCGTGCGCGCTTTCTCGACGCCGGGCACATCCTGGGTTCGGCGCAGATCCTGCTCACGTTTGGCGATGGCGCAATGCGGCGCACGATGCTGTTCTCCGGCGACCTGGGCAACCCGGGACGGCCGCTGCTGCGCGATCCCATGCCCGCCCCGCCGGCGGACTACGTCGCCATGGAGTGCACTTACGGCGACCGCCCGCACCGCTCGGTGCCCGATTCGGTGGTCGAGCTCTACCAGGCCATCCGCGAGACGGTGGGACGGCGCGGCAACGTGGTGATTCCCACCTTCGCGCTGGAACGCACGCAGGAGATCCTCTACTACCTGCACCAGGGCCTGCGCGAAGGCCAGCTCCCGCCGCACCTGCGGGTTTTCCTGGACTCGCCGATGGCGATCTCGGCCACGGAGATCTTCCGACGCCACCCGGAGTGCTTCGACAGGCAATTCCTCGACGTGCTGCAGCACGGCGATCCGTTCGCCATGCCGGGGCTGCATTTCACCCGCAGCACGCAGGAGTCGATGGCGATCAATGCGATCGACGGCGGCGCGGTCATCCTGGCCGGGTCGGGCATGTGCACCGGCGGGCGCGTGCGCCATCACCTGAAGCACAACCTGTGGCGCGAGCGCAGCAGCGTGGTGTTCGTCGGCTACGCGGCGCAGGGCACGCTGGCGCGGCGGATCATCGACGGCGCCGCCAGCGTGCGCGTGTTCAACGAGGAGATCCCGGTGCGCGCGCAGGTGTGGACGATCAACGGCTTCTCCGCCCACGCCGACCGTCCTGCCCTGCTGGACTGGCTGGGCAAGGCGCCGCGCCGGCGGGTATTCCTGGTGCACGGCGAGTACGACCGCGGCATGCGTGGCATGGGCGAGGCGCTGACCGGCCTGGGCGTGGACTGGCAGATGCCGGCGATGGGCGAGCCGGTCAGGCTCGACTGAGCCGGCGCGGCAGCAGCGCCCACAGCAGGCTGCCCGCGAGCGCGAGCGCCATGTCCTTCTGCGCGTCCCACTCGTCGCCCTGGGTGCCGAGGTAGGCCGTGCCCAGCTCGCCGCCGAACGCCTCGGCGGCGACCCATTCGATCATCTCGTACAGCGCCGAGCCCGCGGTGAGCAGCGCCACCACGACCACGCGCAGCGCACGGCCGCGCAGCGGCGTGCGCGCGGCCGTCCAGTCGGACACCGCGGGCGCCAGCAGCAGGCCATAGGCAAAGTGCACCGCGCGGTCGAACGGGTTGCGCGCGGGCGATGGCGCGATCCCGCACAGCGCCTGCCACCACTGCGCCCACGGCACCTTCGAATAGGTGTAGTGCGCACCCACCTCGTGCAGCAGCAGGAAGGCGAACAGGGCGACATAGGCCACGCCGGAGAGCGGCCGGTGCCGGTGGCCGGCCAGCACGACGGCCAGCACCAGCACCACCAGCGCGTTTTCCAGCAGCCAGTCGCTGCGGTCGTAGGGATCGATGCCCAGCACCACCGCCACGGCCAGGAACAGGCACAGCAGCACGACGGGCAGCCGGCCGGACACGGCAGGCGTCAGTCCGGCAGCAGGCTGCGGCCGATGTGGTGCAGGCCGGGCGGATCGAGGATCAGCAGCTGGCGGCCTTCCACCTGGATCAGCCCCTGGCTGCGGAAGCGGCTCAGCACGCGGCTTACCGTCTCGGCGGCCAGCCGCAGGTAGTTGGCGATGTCGCCGCGCGACATGCTGAGCTGGAACTGCGTGCCGGAGAAGCCGCGCGCCGCGTAGCGCTGGCCCAGGTCGGTGAGGAACGCGGCCATGCGCTCGTCGGCGCTGTGGTCGCCGGCGAGCAGGCTGGCCGACCCCAGCTCCTTGCTGAGCAGCCGGAACAGGTGGCTCTGCACCGCCGGCATGCGCGCGGCCAGTGCACTCATCGCCGGGAACGAGAAGCGGCAGAAGTAGGAGGTTTCCAGCGCGATCGCATCGCACGGGAAGTGCTCGGGGTAGATCGCGTTCAGGCCGATCACCTCGCCGGGCAGGTAGAAGCCGAGCACCTGCTCGCGGCCCTCCTTGTCGACCATGCTGGTCTTCACCGTGCCCGAGCGCACCGCGAAGATCGCGCGGAACGGGTTGCCGGTGCGGAACACGTACTCGCCTGCGCGGAACGGCCCGACGTGCTCGACCAGGCAATGCAGCTCGCGCAGTTCGGGCTTGCCGTAGCCCACCGCCTGGCACGCGCTGGCGAACGCGCAGGTGCGGCAGAAGTGGCTCTCGTCGCCGTCGTCGGCGATCGGGCTGGGTGGCTCGGGCAGGCGGCCTGCCTGGTTTTCGGAACGCATCAGCAAGACCTTGTGGCCGATCAGATCGTGCGCGAGAAGCGCTTCGGCGCTTCGTCCGCATGCAGATAGGCATCGAAGCACATGGCGATGCTACGGAGCAACAGCCGCCCGCGCGGGGTGACCCGGATCATGCGCCCGTCCAGCGTCACCAGGCCGTCGTCGGCGAGCACGCGCAGGTGCGCCAGCGAGCTGGCGAAATACTCCTCGAACAGCAACCGGTGGCGTGCCCCGAACAGGCGGGTGTCGACTTCGCAGTGGCACATCAGCTCGCCGATCAGCGCGCGGCGGATCAGGTCGTCCTCGTCCAGTTCCAGGCCGCGTGCGATCGGCAGCCGGCCGGCATCCAGCGCGGCGTAGTAGCCGGTGAGGTCGCGCGCGTTCTGGCTGTAGGTGTCGCCGACGCGGCCGATCGCGCTGACACCCAGGCCGACGATGTCGCACTCGCCGTGGGTGGAATAGCCCTGGAAGTTGCGTTGCAGCGTGCCCTCGCGCTGGGCGCGCGCCAGTTCGTCGTCGGCGCGGGCGAAATGGTCCATGCCGATGTAGACGTAGCCCGCGGCACAGAGCCGCTCCAGCGCGCGGCCGAACAGCGCCAGGCGCGTGGCCGGATCGGGCAGGTCCTTCGCATCGATGTGCTTCTGCGCCTTGAACAGGTCCGGCAGGTGCGCATAGCCGTAGACCGCCACGCGGTCGGGCGCGAGTCCAATCACTTCGGTGAGCGTACGGTCGAAACCTTCCAGCGTCTGCTTCGGCAGGCCGTAGATCAGATCGACGCTGGCCGAGGCGAAGCCGGCGGCGCGGCCGGCCTCGATCACCTCACGCGTTTCGGCCACGCTCTGGATGCGGTTGACCGCCTGCTGCACCGCCGGGTCGAAGTCCTGGATGCCGACCGACAGGCGGTTGAAACCCAGCTCCCCCAGACCGCGCACATAGGCGCCGTCGGCGAAGCGCGGGTCGATCTCGATGCCGAACTCGCGCGCGCCGTCGCGGCTGAAGCCGAAATGCCGTGCCAGCGATTCCATCAGCTCACGCATGCGCGGCATGTCGAGGAAGTTTGGCGTGCCGCCGCCGAAGTGCAGCTGGCGCACCGGGCGGTCGCGGTCGAACAGCGGCGCGATCAGCTCGATCTCGCGGTACAGCCGCTCGAGGTAGCGGTCGGCCTTGGACGTATCGCGGGTGATCACGCGGTTGCAGCCGCAGTAGAAGCACGGGCTCATGCAGAAGGGCACGTGCACGTACAGCGAGAGCGGGCGCGGGATCGGCTCCTCGTTGGAGGCACGGATCGCCTCGCACAGCGCCGTTTCGCCGAAGCCCGCGTGGAACTGCGGGGCGGTCGGGTAGCTGGTGTAGCGGGGACCGGCGGTGTCGTAGCGCGCGATCAGCGCCGGATCGAAGGCGGGGGCGGCAAGGATGTGGCTCATGGAGCCAGTGTGCCGGGGGGCGACCGGCCGGTCTTGACCGAGGTCAAGGCGCCGCGGGACCGGAGTGGACAGAAGGTCGCGGCGTGGAGCCCCGCGCGAGGCTTCCCCCATCCGCCCTTCGGGCACCTTCCCCCGTAAACGGGGGAAGGAACAACATGCGCGTTTGTTGCCTAGCGAGCCTTCCCCCGCCTGGCGAGGGAAGGAACGACATGCGCGTTGTCGCCGAGCGAGCCTTCCCCCGCTCGGCGGGGGAAGGTGCCCGAAGGGCGGATGGGGGGAGCTTCGCGGAAACCTCAACCCTGCGGCATGGCCTGCAGGTAGGTTCTCGCGGCCACCAGATCACGCGCATCGAGTGCGTCGGCACCAAGGGAAACCACCCGCCTGCCTCCATGGCACGACGCGCACAGGTTGTTCGGCAAGGCGGCCGCGGCGCGGGTCACCGGGCCGGCGGCATGCGTCGTCCCGGCGTGCATCGACAGACCGAGCAACGGCGCGGCGGCGGCAACAACGAGGACGTGCAACGGGTGCGGCATCGACAGGCTCCTTCTGTGAACGACGGCCGGCAGGCCGGGAACGCCCGGGCGCCTGCGCGCCCGGAGCGTATCGATCATGCCTTCGGCGACGTGATGGTTTGTTCGATGGCGCCGAAGATCGAGGCACCCTGCGCATCGGTGATCTCGATGCGCAGGCGATCGCCGAATTTCATGAACGGCGTGCTCGGCTTGCCGTCGCGCAGGGTCTCCACCGTACGCTGCTCGGCCAGGCACGAGGCACCCTTGCCGGTGTCCTGGTTGGCGATGGTGCCCGAACCGACGATCGTGCCGGCGGTGAGCGGCCGGGTCCTGGCCACGTGCGCCACCAGCTGCGCGAAGCTGAACTGCATGTCCACGCCGCACTCGGCCTCGCCGAACCACTGGCCGTTGAGCCAGGTGCGCATCGGCAGGTGCAACTTGTCGTCATGCCACGCGTCGCCCAGCTCGTCGGGCGTGACCAGCACCGGCGAGAGCGCCGAGCGCGGCTTGCTCTGCAGGAAGCCGAAACCCTTGGCCAGCTCGCCCGGGATCAGCCCGCGCAGCGAGACGTCGTTGACCAGGCCGACCAGCTGGATGTGCTGCGACGCCTGCGCCGGCGTGGCGCCCATCGGCACGTCGTCGGTGACCACGATCACCTCGGCCTCCAGGTCGATGCCGAATTCCTCGCTGGGCACCACCACCGGGTCGCGCGGCCCGAGAAAGCCGGCGCTGGTGGCCTGGTACATCAGCGGGTCGGTGTAGAAGCTTGCCGGCACCTCGGCGCCGCGCGCGCGGCGCACGCGCTCGACGTGCGGCAGGTAGGCCGAGCCGTCGACGAACTCGTAGGCGCGCGGCAGCGGCGCGGCCAGGTCGGTCATGTCCAGCGCGAACGCGCCGACCACTTCGCCGGCGTTCAACGACTCCGACAGCGCGTTCAGGCGCGGCGCCGTGTTCGACCAGTCGTCCAGCGCCGCCTGCAGCGTGCGGGCGATGTGGATCGCGGTCACCGCCTGCTTGAGATCGCGGCTGACCACGATCAGCGTGCCGTCGCGGCCGCCTTCCTTGAGACTTGCCAGTTTCATTGCGTGCTCCAGCGTTCGGAATGGAGTAATTCGTTATTCGGCTCTTCTTCGGAACCGCCACGGACGGCGGTTCGTCGTTTGCCGCCAAGGAGGGCGGCATTGATTCATCCACAACCTTCCACGTAATCGACCTGCGGCGGCATGCCGGCGCGCCAGCGCGTCACCCTGCCCTGCGCGTCGGTCTCGAACACCAGCACGCCCGCGCCCTGCGGCGCGGTCACGCGCAGCACCCTGGCGCCGGGCACGTACTTGTGCGGCCCCTCGCTGACCCGCGCGCCGTAGAGCGCACGCACCTGCGCCGTGTCCATGCCGACCCTGCCGCCGCCCGGTGCGGTTTCCCTCGCCGTGCCGACGTCGTAGCGCACGAAACGGCCGCCCTCGAACATGAAGGCGAAGTGCGACGGCGTCTTCACCCACTTGGGCGTCTGGTAGAAGCAGGCGTCGCCGGGCGACCCCAAGTGCTTGAGCTCGCCCTGCCAGGCCTCGGCGAAGGCCTTTTGGTCCATGCCGAAGCGCAGGTCGCCGTAGCCGTCGTAGCGCGCCAGCGTCGCGGAGGCCTGCGCCTCGGGCGAGGTGGCGCTGCTCGCCGCGACGGGCTGGCCTGCTGCCGTGGTCGCGGATGCCGGCGCGTTCGCCGGCGGCTCGCCGTGGCCGCAGGCAGCGAGCAGCAGCGTGCAGGCGAGCGGCGCCAGTGGGCGCATCAGCTGCGCTCCAGGCTGAAGTGCCGCGCGATGCCCTGCCAGCACTCGTAGTAGTTCTTCTGCAGCTGCGGTGATTCGAGCGCCTGGCGGGTCGGGCGGATCACCTTGCGCGTCTCGAACATGAAGGCCATCGTGCCGCTGATGACGTCGGCCCTGGACAGGTCCGCGTTCGAGGCCTTCTCGAACGTCGCCGCATCCGGCCCGTGCCCGCTCATGCAGTTGTGCAGGCTGGCGCCGCCGGGCACGAAGCCCTCGGCCTTGGCGTCGTACACGCCGGTGATCAGGCCCATGAATTCGCTCGCCACGTTGCGGTGGAACCACGGCGGGCGGAAGGTGTGCTGCGCGACCAGCCAGCGCGGCGGGAAGATCGCGAAATCCATGTTGGCCGTGCCGGGCGTGTCGCTGCCGGAGGTCAGTACGGTGAAGATCGACGGGTCCGGATGGTCGTAGCTGATCGAGCCGATCGTGTTGAAGCGGCGCAGGTCGTACTTGTACGGCGCGTAGTTGCCGTGCCAGCCGACCACGTCCAGCGGCGAGTGGCCGATCTTCGCCTGCCACAGACTGCCCTGGAACTTGGCGACAAGGCGGAAGTCGCCCTCGACGTCTTCGTAGGCGGCGCAGGGGGTGAGGAAGTCGCGCGCGTTGGCCAGGCAGTTGGAGCCGATCGGGCCCAGGTCCGGCAGGCGCAGGAGTGCGCCGAAGTTCTCGCAGACGTAGCCGCGCGCCTCGCCGTCGGGCAGCTCCACGCGGAAGCGCACGCCGCGCGGGACCACCGCGATCTCCTGCGGCTCCAGGTCGATGACGCCCAACTCGGTGGCGATACGCAGGCGGCCCTGCTGCGGCACGATCAGCAGCTCGCCGTCGGCGTCGTAGAAGAAGCGGCCCTGCATCGACCGGTTGGCGGCGTACAGGTGGATGCCGATGCCCGCTTGCTCGGCCGGGCCGCCGTTGCCGGCGAGGGTGACCAGGCCGTCGAGGAAATCGGCCGGCTGCGGCGGCATCGGCAGCGGATCCCAGCGCAACTGGTTGGGTGTGGCCGGGGCCTCGTCGAAGCGGTTGTGGAAGCGCTCGTGCGCCAGCGGCTCGAACGGCTCGTGCACCGCCGCCGGGCGGATGCGGTAGAGCCAGCTGCGGCGGTTGGCGTGGCGCGGTGCGGTGAAGGCGGTGCCGGAGAGCTGCTCGGCGTAGAGGCCGTGCGCCACCCGCTGGGGCGAGTTCTGGCCCTCGGGCAGGACGCCTGCGATCGCCTCGGTGGCGAACTCGTTGCCGAAGCCGGATTGGTAACCCGCTGCGTTGCCAGCCTTCATGAGCATGCTCCGGTGGTCTGCGCGGCCCGGTGCGGCCCCGCCATTTTGCGTCTAATCTTGCCCGGCCGGGCGCCAAGGGGGATGCCCGGCCCAGGAACTGCATTCAAACCAAGGGGAAAAACATGTCCTACGTACCTACCGCACCCGGTGCGGGCATGAACGCGCGCGCGACGCGGGAGATCGGGCAACCGCTGGCTTCGGCGGCCGGCTGGATGAAGTTCATCGGCATCATGTTCATCATCCAGGGCGCACTCACCGCCATCACCCTCATCGGCATCATCATCGCGTGGCTGCCCATCTGGATCGGCGTGCTGCTGCTCCAGTCGGCCGGTGCGGCCCAGCGCTCGCACATCCAGGACGACGCCAATGCGCTGATCGAGGCGCTGACCCGGCTGAAGACGTACTTCATCATCCAGGGCGTGCTGTACCTGGTCGGCATCGCCCTGATGATCATCTACTTCATGTTCTTCGGTGCGATGGTCGCGGCGGCGCTGCACGGCAACCTCGGCCACTGACCTCTGCCCGCGGCGTGCCTTACAGCACGCCGCGCTTCATCTGGTCGCGTTCGATCGACTCGAACAGCGCCTGGAAGTTGCCCTCGCCGAAGCCTTCGTTGCCCTTGCGCTGGATGATTTCGAAGAAGATCGGCCCGATGTTGTTCTGCGTGAAGATCTGCAACAGCTTGCGCTGCTTGGTCTCCGGGTCGGCGTCGATGAGGATCTTGTTTCTGGCCAGCCGCGGTACGTCCTCGCCGTGGTTGGGGATGCGCATGTCGATCACGTCGAAATAGGTGTCGGGCGTGTCCAGGAATTCCACGCCCCGCGCGCGCATCGCCTCGACCGTCGCGTAGATGTCGTCGGTGAAGCAGGCGATGTGCTGGATGCCCTCGCCGTGGTACGCGTCCAGGTATTCGTTGATCTGGCTCTTCGGATCGCTCGACTCGTTGAGCGGGATGCGCACGATGCCATCCGGCGCGGTCATCGCCTTGGATACCAGGCCGGTCTTGGCGCCCTTGATGTCGAAGTAGCGGATCTCGCGGAAGTTGAACAGCCGCTCGTAGTAGTCCGACCACTTCTGCATGTTGCCGAAGTAGAGGTTGTGCGTGAGGTGGTCGATGAAAGTCAGGCCGAAACCCTTCGGGTTCTGTTCGGCGCCCGGCACCGCCTCGTAGTCGCCGTCATAGGCGTCGCCCTTGGCGCCGTAGCGGTCGACCAGATAGAGCATGCAGTCGCCGATGCCCTTGACCACCGGCGCGTCCACCGCCTTGCTCGGAGCCTTGTGATCGACCGCCTCGCCGCCGTTGGCCAGCACCTTCCGGCACACCTCGTCCGCCGGCATCTTGAAGCGGATCGCGAAGCCGCAGGCGCAGGGGCCGTGTTTGGCGGCGAAGTCGGCGGCGAAGGAATCCGGATCCTCGTTGACCAGGAAGTTCACGCCGTTCTGGCGGTACACGGTGATTGCGCGGCGCTTGTGCCTGAGCACCGCAGTGAAACCCATCTTGCGGAAGAGCTCGTGCAGCTCGCCGCCGCGACCGGCAGGCGCGGCGAACTCGACGAATTCGAAGCCATCGATGCCCATCGGGTTCTCGAAGGTGGTGACCTGCATGCCGAGGTTCGGTTGGGCGTTCATGGCGCTCTCCTCAAAGACTGGAAGACGTAGAGTGGGCGGTGCGGCCACGTCCACGAGCATGCGCGGGGGCCACGAAGAATCCGGCTAGATCTCCGTTATAGTTACATATGAAACCATTTGCAAGGAGCCGCGCTGCCGTGCCAGCCAAGCACCAACCTGCCGGGCCCACCGCCGAACATGCCCCTCTCGAACTGGAGCGGTTTCTGCCTTATCGGCTGTCGATCCTCTCCAACACGATCAGCCAGGCGATCGCAGACGACTACCAGCGGCGCTTCGACCTCTCGGTGACCGAATGGCGCGTGATGGCCGTGCTCGGGCGCTTCGAAGGCCTTTCCGCGCGCGAGGTCGCCGAGCGCACGGCGATGGACAAGGTGGCGGTAAGCCGCGCGCTGGCGAGGCTGGTCGGGACCGGCCGTGTGAGTCGTGCGGTGCACGACGGCGATCGCCGCCGTTCGGTGCTCAACCTCACAGACTCCGGCTGGGCGATCCACGACGAGATCGCCCCGACGGCGCGCAGGCGCGAGCGCGAATTGCTGGCCAAGCTCAATGCCGAGGAGCAGGCCTGGCTCGGCCGCATCCTGGACAAGCTGATGCCCGACCGGGACGCCGCTCCCTAGTACGGATCCGGGTGTGGTCTATGGACTTCAACCCACAGATGTCCCGCCAACAGGCCCGCCGCAGCTAGCATGCCGAATGGCTCAAGGCGAAATGCTGTTGTTGAAAACCGATTCCGTTGCAGGCAAGAGCGAAGGCGTCCCGAACAACGAAAAATCGCAGATCCCTTGCAAGGAACAGCCGCCGTTGATGCCCAGTCGGACCTCGTTCCCGTCCGACCAAAGGACGTCAACCATGCCATTTCCGTCGTAGTCCGCGACACCGGCGATCCCATAGCTCGCCCCGGCGGAATCGGTCGCTACCCGAACGCTGCGAACGGTCGATCCGGACATCAGCCAGTAACCCCATTGAGAACGGTCGACCTTTGCCCAGATCAGGTCGTCACTTCCGTCGCCGTCCACATCACCATGGCCCGAAATCTGCCATCCGGCGGGATAGGTAGCTACATACTTCGACCTGAAACCAGCGCCGCTTGCCAACCAGAAATAGAGGTCATGCCTGGCACTGGTCCAGGCCACATCCAGCTTGCCGTCCCCATTGAAGTCGCCGAAGGTCGCCGGGTGGTAGCCGCTGGTCACGTTGATGGTTCGGTAACCGGAGCGGCTAGCTCCGTTCATGAGCCAATAGGCGAATGTGTGCGTTTGCTCGTTCATCCACAACAAATCATCCTTGCCATCACCGTTGACGTCGCCAGAACCGACGACCTTCCATCCGGCGGGATAGGTCGAAACGAACTTGGACGAAAAAGTGCCGTCTTGGCCGAACCAGACGTAGAGATCCTTCGCGGCGCTCGTCCACAGGATGTCGGCGTGACCGTCGCCATTGAAATCGGCCACGGCCGCCGGGTAGTAGCCCGCGGCAATGGCCCCGCCAGCCTGCCTCTCCAGGCTCGTCGCGCCCACCTTGAAAGCCGAGAAGCTGCCGTCTGCAAACGTTATTGCCGATGCGCCGCCCCTGCCGAAAAGATCGTCGCGCACCCTCATGGTCATGCTGATCGTCTGCTCCGGGGCGCCCGCATCATCTCCCCCGCCTTCCACGCCTGCCAAGGTCACCGGGCCTGGCCCGGGCACTTGGGCAAGGGTACGCAGCGGTCCCGCAAGCCCGTCAGTGAATCGGTGAACCACTGTCATCGTGCCGCTGGGCGTCAACCGATAGACGAGCCCGAACAACCCGTCAGTCCCAGTAGTGGTTGAACCGTAGATGTTGCCATCGGTACCCACGACCAGCGCTCCGGGATCGAACCCGTCCTTGGCCGGGTCGAATGCGTGCAGCACCGTGTACGTTCCATCCTTGTCGAGCCTGAACACCAGGCCTGACCCGTAGGTTCCGCCCACGGCGGTTGTGCCGTACAGGGCGCCATCTGCGCCTTCCACGATCTGGTTGGCGTGATAGGTGTCGTTCCCTTCACCCGTGTGCAGAACGGTCAGCTGCCCGTCGGGGCTCAGCTTGAAAATCACAGCGGCCGGCAACCTCGCGCCGCAATCGGGCGCCGAAGAGGCGGGAAGGGAGCCGTAGAAGTTGCCATCGCTCGCAAGCGTCATGGCGACGGGAGGACCACCCGTACAGAACGTGTGGATGATGGACTCGGTTCCATTCGAGTCGATCTTGACCAGGACGCCTTGGGGCACACCGAAGTCCTCGGGGCCACCCTCTGCAGTCAGCACGTAATAGCTTCCTGCCTCAGGCCCCGGCCAGACCCCGAGCGGATAGGCGCCGTCGTCGACGTTGCTTCCGTAGAAGGTATGGCGCGTCGAAAACCCGTCCATTGCCGAGTAGGTGAACAACGTACCCGCTGGTTCGGCATTTACGCTCCCATCGAACGGGCCGCCGCTCGCGGTGACACCGTAGATGGTGCCGTCCGCAAGCATACCGAACGTCGGCATGGTCCCCTCGAAGTTCCGAGGTGGAGCGCCATTGGCGGCACCATCGTAGAGACCGAAGGCGTACAGTTCTGCGAAGGAACCTTGCGGGCTTATCGTGTAGATCGCCCCTCCAACAGTCGACCCGGTCACATCCAGCCCATATATGCGCCCATCGTTCTTCGCCACGATGTTGCTGGCTGCCGCCTTCGATTCGTAGATCGACGGCGTCGTGAATGGTCCCTGCGGAAAAGCGCTGACCACCCGCCAGCTTACGTCCGTGGCACGCGCGTTGCCCCAGCCACAAATTGCAAGGAAAAGAACTGCCAGGCAGCGCGCTGCGCCACCGCTCCCGGAATGGATGCCCACTGGTTTATCCCCCTGACCTGCCAGCTACTGGCATTTGCCAATCTTATCGCAAACCCTTCCCAGTCCAGGTCTGCAATCAACGGACGCCGTGCATCAGCTTGTTGATCAACGGCGAGATCACCAGCAGCAGCACGCCCGAGCCAACCAGCACCCAGAAGCAGAAGTTGAAACCCGACAGCGCGGAGGCCACCGTCATGCCGGTCTCGCCGCTGATCGAACGCGCCACCAGGCCGGAGAAATCGCCGCCGGCGGCCAGCGACAGGAACCAGCCGCCCATCGCCAGGCCGACCAGCCGCGGCGGCGCGAGCTTGGTCACCATCGACAGGCCGATCGGCGAGAGGCACAGCTCGCCCAGCGTCTGCATCACGTAGCACAGCACCAGCGGCCAGAACGGGATCAGGCCGGTGGGCCCGAGCAGTTCCTTGAGCGCATACACCAGCACGATGAAGCCCAGGCCGTTGAAGATCAGGCCGAAGCTGAACTTGCGCGGGATCGACGGCTCGGCGTTGCGGCGCGAAAGCAGCGCCCACACCAGCGTCAGCAGCGGCGCGAACGTGAGGATCGCCAGCGGCGTCACCGACTGGAACCAGCCGACCGGGAAGATCCAGCCGCCGAACATCTCGCGGTCCACCCAGTTCTCGGCCAGGAAGTTGAGCGAGGTGCCGAACTGGAAATAGAAGGTCCAGAACACCACGCTGAAGACGAACACGATCAGCATGGCGATCACGCGGTGCAGCTGCACCCGGTCGTGCCGCAGCGCCTCGATGATCAGCGCCGCCGCCACGCCGATGAACAGCACACCGAGCAGCCACTGCAGGCCCTCGGCGCCGACGTAGGCCAGCAGCGCGTAGATCACCGGCACCGCGATCGCCGCGCCGATGAGCACCCACAGCACGCGCAGGCGGTTCTCCATGCCCGGTAGCGGGCGGCCCACGCCCTTCAGGCCGCGGCGGCCGAACCAGAACCACAGGAAGCTCAGCAGCATGCCCACGCCGGCGGCGCCGAACACGATGCGGTAGTTCTGCTGCATCGGCGTATCGGTGAAATAGGCCGCCATCCAGCCGGTCAGCAGCGGCGCCACGAAGGCGCCGGCGTTGATGCCCATGTAGAACAGGGTGAAGCCGCGGTCGCGGCGCGGGTCGTCGCGGCCGTAGAGCTGGCCCACCATGGTGGAGATGTTCGGCTTGAACAGGCCGTCGCCGGCGATCACCAGCGCCAGGCCCAGCATCATCAGCGGCTTGCTCGGCACCAGCAGGGTGAACAGGCCCGCGGCCATCACCGCGGCACCGAGCAGGATCGAGCGCTGGTAGCCGATCACCCGGTCAGCCACGTAGCCGCCGAAGATCGACGCCGCGTAGATCAGCGCGGTGTAGGCGCCGTAGATGCCGGCAGCCCAGCCCTGCCCGGACGGATCGCCATGGAAGAACTGCGCCACGATGTAGAGCACCAGCGCCCAGCTCACGCTGTAGTAGGCGAAGCGTTCCCAGAACTCGGTCATGAACAGCATCCACAGCGGACGCGGATGGCCGAGCAGTTGCGGGTAGTCGGGTACGGCCGGTGCGGCGTCGGCGGTCTGGCTCATGGGTTCCCCTTGGGCTGGAGAGCGCGCCTGGCGCGCGCCATCGCCGACGTGTAACCGGCGCAGGGGCGTCGCGTCAATGGCGATCGCGTTGCGAAAGGCCGGTCAGGTGCCCAACACCGTGCGCACGTCCAGCAGTTCGGGGAAGAACTCCAGCTCCAGCGCCTTCTTCAGGAACGACACGCCGGAGGAGCCCCCCGTGCCGCGGCGATGGCCGATGATCCGCTCGACCGTCTTCATGTGGCGGAAGCGCCAGAGCTGAAAGCTCTCCTCTACATCCACCAGTTGCTCGCACAGGTGGTATTCCGGCCAGAAGTCGCCGCGCCCCTCGTAGATGCGCTTGAGCACCGGCAGCAACGCCGCATTGCGCCGGTAGGGCTGCGTCCAGTCGCGCTCGATCAGTTCGGCCGGCACCGCGTGGCCACGCCGCGCGAGGTAGCGCAGGAACTCGTCGTACAGGCTGGGCGCCTCCAGCACCTCGCGCAGTTGCGCCTGCGCGGCCGGGTCGTAGGCGAATACCGCCAGCATGTCGGCATGCTTGTTGCCCAGCATGAACTCGATCATGCGGTACTGCAGCGACTGGAAGCCCGACGAGGGGCCCAGCATGTCGCGAAACTCCAGGTATTCGGCGGGCGTGAGGGTTTCCAGCACAGCCCATTGCTCGAACAACTGGCGCTGCACCTGCTTCACGCGGGCCAGCACCTTCAGGCAGGCATCGACGTCGTCGCGGCGCAGGTGGTCGATCGCCGCCTTCAGCTCGTGGATCACCAGCTTCATCCACAGCTCCGAAACGTGGTGCTGCACGATGAACAGCATCTCGTCGTGGTGGCCGCTGAGCGGCCGCTGCGCGGACAGCAGCGTGCCCAACTGCAGGTAGCCGCCGTAGGTCATCTTGCCGTTCAGGTCGGTCTCGATGCCGGTCTCGAGGTCGCGCTGGTTCTCGCCCATGGAATGCGTCCGTTCTAGCTTCGATCGAAGCGGACATGGTAGCGGGCGCGCTTCGCAGCGGTTCCTGATCCAGGACAGGGACAGCCCGCCGCCGCCGTGTCAACAGGCTGCCACACCGCCTCCACACGCCCGCGCATGTTGCACCGTACCTTGCAGCGCAACATGCCGGCCTGCTATCAAACGCGGTCTTTCCGGGACGAAAAGCGCGCGCCGGGCCCCACTGGATGGGCCGCCGCCTCCCCATCCAGATCACCCCACTCCACTTTTCCATGGGAGCGAGTCGTGTCCATCGCCGCCAAGTTTGAGATCGAGTACCTGCAATACCTCGACGCCGAGGGCAAGCAGGTGCGTGACGACCTGCCTGCCTTCGCGCAGGACCTGAACCAGATGGTCGAGCTGTACAAGCTGATGCTCTCCACCCGCGTGTTCGACGCCAAGTCGATCGCGCTGCAGCGCACCGGCAAGCTCGGCACCTACGCCAGCTGCCTGGGCCACGAGGCCGCGCACGTGGGCATCGGCAGCGCCATGAAGCCCGAAGACGTGCTGGCGCCGAGCTACCGCGAGTACGGCGCGCAGCTCTACCGCGGCGTGCAGCCGCGCGAGGTCTACATGTACTGGGGCGGCGACGAGCGCGGCAACGACTACCAGAACGAGCCGGCCCGCCACGACTTCGCCTGGTCGGTGCCGATCGCCACGCAGTGCCTGCATGCGGCCGGTTCCGCGTTGGCGTTCAAGATCCGCGGCGAGAAGCGCGTGGCGGTGTGCACCATCGGCGACGGCGGCTCGTCCAAGGGCGACTTCTACGGCGCCATCAACATCGCCGGCGCGCAGAACCTTCCGCTGGTCGCGGTGATCGTGAACAACCAGTGGGCCATCTCGGTGCCGCGCAAGATCCAGTCCGGTGCGCCGACGCTCGCGCAGAAGGGCATCGCCGCGGGCCTGTACTCCATCCAGGTCGACGGCAACGACATCATCGCCGTGCGCAAGGCGATGGAGGACGCGCTCGAGCGCGCCCGCAACGGCGAGGGCGGCACGGTCATCGAGGCCGTCACCTATCGCCTGGGCGACCACACCACCGCCGACGACGCGCGCCGCTACCGCGGCGAGCAGGAGGTCAAGGACGCCTGGGCGAAGGACCCGGTCAAGCGCCTGAAGAACTGGCTGGTGGCCAAGAAGGTATGGGACGACACGAAGGAAGAGGCCTGGAAGGCCGAGTGCGACGACTGGATGGACAACGAGGTGAACGCCTACCTCGAGACCAAGACCCAGCCGGTCACCGCGATGTTCGACTACACCTTCGCGGAAGTTCCCGCCGACCTGGAAAAGCAGCGCGACCTCGCGCTCTCGCTCGAGAACTCGCCCAATAACAGCAGGGCCCACTAAGTCATGGCACAGATCACCCTTATCGAAGCAGTCACCCAGGCGCTCGCCTATGAGATGGCGCACGACGAATCGGTCGTGGTGCTGGGTGAGGACGTAGGCGTCAACGGCGGCGTGTTCCGCGCCACCCAGGGCCTGCAGGAGAAGTTCGGCGAACTGCGCGTGCTCGACACGCCGCTGGACGAGACGACCATTGCTGGTGTGACGGTTGGCTTGGCCGCCCAGGGCATGAAGCCGGTCGCCGAGGCGCAGTTCGAAGGCTTCATCTACCCGATGATGGAGCAGATCGCCTGCCACGCCGCGCGCCTGCGCAACCGCACCCGCGGCCGCATCACGGTGCCGGCCGTGTGGCGCGCCCCGTGGGGCGGCGGCATCCGCGCGCCGGAGCATCACTCCGAAGCGAACGAGCACCTGTTCACCAACATCCCCGGCCTGCGCGTGGTGATGCCCTCCTCGCCAGCGCGCGCCTACGGCCTGCTGCTGGCGGCGATTCGCGATCCGGATCCGGTGATGTTCTTCGAGCCCAAGCGCATCTACCGCCAGTACAAGGAAGAGGTGCCGGACGACGGCGAGGCGCTGCCGCTGGACGTGTGCTTCGTGCTGCGCGACGGCACCGACGTGACCCTGGTGACCTGGGGCGCACAGGTGAAGGAAACGCTGGAGGCGGCCGATGCGCTCGCCGCCGAAGGCATCAGCGCCGAGGTGATCGACGTCGCCACGCTGACCCCGCTGGATTTCGACACGATTGCCGAGTCGGTGGCCAAGACCGGCCGTTGTGTGATCGTGCACGAAGCCCCCAAGACCGCGGGCTTCGGCGCCGAGATCGCCGCGCGCCTGGCCGAGGAATGCATGTACGACCTGCTCGCGCCGGTCGAGCGCGTGACCGGCTTCGACACGCACATTCCGCTGTTCCGCCTGGAAATGAAATACCTGCCCAGCACCGAGCGCGTGGTCGAGGCGGCCAAGCGCACGCTGGCCGCTTCTTGATCCTTCTCCCCCATCCCTTATCAAAAATGGGGGAGAAGGTGCCCGGAGGGCGGATGAGGGGCCAAGGCTTGCGGTTGGGCACATCGAAAGCAGTTCGATGAAGTCCTAGGCGAGCCCCGCCCCTCACCCCAACCCTCTCCCCGAAGGGGAGAGGGAGCAAATTCAACTTGGAAGCTCACTCATGGCTGACATCAAGACGTTCCACCTCCCCGACCTCGGCGAAGGCCTGCCCGACGCGACCATCGTCGAATGGCACGTGAAGGTCGGCGACACGATCAAGCTCGACGCCCCGCTGGCCTCGATGGAAACCGCCAAGGCGGTGGTCGAGGTGCCCTCGCCCTATACCGGCAAGGTGACCAAGCTGTACGGCGCCGCCGGCGACGTGATCGAGACCGGCGCCGCGCTGGCCGATTTCGAGCCGGATCCGAACGCCAAGCAGCGCGCCGAGGCCGAATCCACCGGCCACCACCACGGCCCGAAGAAGGGTGCCGGCAGTCCCGCACCGAACGACGGCGGCAAGGTCGTCGCATCCGACGAGGGCGGTGAAGTCGAGACCGGCGGTAAGGATCGCGAGGACGAAGGCACCGTGGTCGGCGCCATGGTCAGCGGCAACACCGTGCACGTCGAGCAGGCCGCGAGCATCGGCGGCGTCAAGGCGGTGCCCGCCGTGCGCGCGCTGGCCAAGAAGCTCAAGGTCGACATCGCCAAGGTGCGTCCGACCGGCGCCGAGGGCGTGGTCACCATGAAGGACGTCAAGGACGCCGCCGCCAACGGCAGCGCCCCGCTCGGCGGCGCGCCGTCGCGCGCGATGCCGGCTTCGGCCGGTCGCCACCTTGCGCCGGAGCTGCCCGAACCCGGCCCGGCCCCGCAGCGCGGCCCGGTCTCGCTGGCCGGCAAGCCGGTGCGCACCGCGCCGCCGTCGCAGGCCGTCACCGGCCAGCCCGAGCAGTTGAAGGGCGTGCGCCGCAACATGGCCCGCGTGATGGCCGAGGCCCACGCCCAGGTCGTACCGACGACGCTGGTGGACGACGCCGACCTGCACGCCTGGCTGGGCAAGCAGGACATCACCGCGCGCCTGATCCGCGCCATCGTGACCGCCTGCAAGACGGTGCCGGCGCTCAACGCCTGGTTCGACGGCAAGAACCTCACGCGCACCATGCACCGCCACGTCGACATCGGCATCGCGGTGGACACCGATGACGGCCTGTTCGTGCCGGCCCTGCGCAATGCCGACGTGCTCGACGGCGCCGGCGTGCGCGCCGGTATCCAGCGCCTGCGCGCGCAGGTGGAAGACCGCTCGATTCCGTCGTCGGAACTGTCCGGCTACACCATCAGCCTGTCGAACTTCGGCATGTTCGCCGGCCGCTACGCCACCCCGGTGGTGGTGCCGCCCTGCGTGGCGATCATCGGCGCCGGCAAGCTCAGCCACGACGTGGTGGCGGTGATGGGCGGCATCGAAGTGCACCGGCGCATGCCGATCAGCCTGACCTTCGACCACCGCGCCGCGACCGGCGGCGAAGCCGCGCGCTTCCTCAAGGCGCTGCTGGACGACCTGGCCTTGCCGCAGTAACACGGCAGCCTCGGTCGGCGACATCCGTCCCGACCGTGCCGATCAGAAAGAAACGGAGCGCCCGGCGCTCCGTTTTCTTTTCACGCCGCCGGGCGCAGGCTTGGGTCTCCCTCGCCCCGGAGCGCCCCATGCACCACAGCCGCCTGAGCACCATCGTGCTCGACTGCCAGCTCGACGACCTTGAACCGGCGATCCGCTTCTGGAGCGCCGCGCTCGGCAAGCCGGTCGAGGATGCCGACCAGGATGGCGACGGCCGCTATGCCTCACTCGCCACGGACGACGACGAGCCGATCATCCTGCTGCAGAAGGTCGATCACGAAAGCCGCGTGCACCTGGACATCGAGACCGACGACCTCGACGCCGAAGTCGCCCGCCTGCAAGATCTCGGCGCCCGCGCGATCGCCTTCGTCAAGGAGCGCTGGTGGGTGATGCAGGCGCCCACCGGGCACCGCTTCTGCGTGATACGGAAACAGCGCGACCGCTTCGGCCCGCACCTCAACAGCTGGGATTAGCGGACGGGAGGCGTCGCCGTACCGGTGCCGGTCCTGGCCTCGTAGGCTTCCAGACCCTTCACCGGACTCGGGATGCGGTCGAAGTGGTCGACCACGTACCGGTAGGTCAGCGGATGCGTTGCCGGATAGGCAAGGTCGGGCCGGCGGTCCACGCCACCCTGCGCGACGAGCACCAGGGCCGGCGGATCGGCTTCGATACGTGCGATCTCCTGGCGCTCGAAATCCGGCTTGCGCGGAAACAGCGGGAATATGCCCCAGGTCGGTGAGCGCATCCCGAACGCCGCATCCAGGCCCGGGTAGACCGGCACGGCCAGGACGGGGCGACCCTCTCCCTGGCTTGCAGCCAGCGCCAGCACCGATGCCGCGCGACGCGAGACCATGACCTTGTCGCCGAGCACCTCCACCTGTTGCAGATCAGCTTGCGCCGTCAGCGCGGCATGGCGCGGCTGCAACACCAAAGCGACCGGCAGCGAAACGAGCAGGAGCAGCACGGGAACAGCCAGCCGCCGTATGCCGCTTCGGCTGGCCGGCGCAAAGAGCGCCAACCCCAGCAGCAGGAAGGGAAGCAGCGCCTGAGCGAGATGGGAAATATCCGCCCGCGAAAAAGCCACGTTGGCATACGGCAGTGCGATCACCCACGCAGCAGCAGCCAGGGGGGAACCTGCGCGGTCACCGCGCCGCCACAGCCGCAGGCCCGCAGCCGCCAGCGCGACGGGCAGGCCGACGAAGAACAGCGAACCGAGCGCTTGCGTCCAGCCGATCGCTGGCCAACGCGGCCAGGTAAGCCAGGGCCACGGCACGGGCAACGGCAGGTTGGTGCCCTTGTACTCGACCAGCAGGTAATGCAGCGCGCTCCATTCGGCTTGCGCGAACCCGTGCACGAACAGCGCGAAGCCCAGCACCGGAAGGTAGCCCACGACCACGCCTGCGGCGCACGCCGCCAGCCAGGACAGCCGCGGCGCCGCACGTTCCGCGCGCCAAAGCCAGGCGAACGCCAGCACGCTGGCAAGCAGCCCGTAGAAGCCATGGTTCTGACCGATCACGGCCGCGATGCCCACCGCCAGGCCCCACTGGAAGCACCGGCTCGCGCCCGGCCGCAGGAACAGCCGGTAGACGGCGAGAACCAGGACCGCGCAAATCGCAATGTCGAACACCTTGTGCCGCGGCACCAGCCAGAGCGCGAACAGCACCGCCACGGGGATCAGCCGCGATACCCGCGACTCCCTCCAGTGGTAGCCGACCACGCCCGTGCACAGCGCCAGACTCAGGCCGGCGAACACCGCCAGCGCCGCCCGCAGGGCCAGCAACCCGTTCGCCCCGAATGGCGCCAGCAGCGCGGCGACCAGGTAGTAGCGTCCGATCTCGTAGGACATGAAATCGCGCAGCGGCACCTCGCCGGCCAGCACGCGTTGGACGCCGTACCAGAGGTAACCCTCGTCGGCAAAGAAATCGCCGAAGGCGCGGTTGGCCCGGTAAAGCAGCCAGGCCAGGCCTGCGCCGAGCAGCACGCTGGCGAGCAGCAGCTTGCGCAGCGAGAACGATGCCACAGCCGCGGACATCGGCTTAACCATGGCTGGTCACGATCAGCCCGACGACTACCAGCACCAGCCCGACCAGCTTCGGCGTGGACAGAGGCTCGCCGAACAACGGCGCGGCAAGCACGGCGACGCCGACGAAATTGAGCGCCATGAACGGATAGATCTTGCTCAACTCGAACCGCGAAACGGCAGCGATCCAGCAGGCGGACGCGAGGAACGCGGCGGCCAGTCCGCTGAGTACCCAGGGCCGCAGCAGCATGCCCACCACGTAGGCCGCCAGGTGACCTTCGCCGGGGGGCGGCACCAGGCTGGTCTGCCACTTCAGCACGAGCTGGCCGTAGACGGTGAACAGAATGGTCAAGGCGACGAAGAGGTAGCTCATCGATTCGTTCCTTCGCGCCAGCCCCACAAATAGTGCGGGGCATCGGGGCCGACGTTGAACAGGACATCGAGCACCGATACCGCGTGCTCGAACGGTGGATACAGCTGCGGGTATTCCGGATAGCCCGAGTAATCCTTGTACGCCAGTGCGATGCCGGCCTCCTCGAAGCGCGCGTCGTCGATGTAGTCGCGCGCCGAGGGACCGGACAGGTAATGGGTGGCGCCGGTCTGCCTGACCAGGTCGAGCAGGCGATCCAGCTTGCGGCCCTGCACCTCGAATTCGCGCGAGTCCCGGAACGCCGTGGTGATGCCCAGGCACTCGCGCGCGATCCGCTGCGTGAGGTACTGGTTCATCGCCGACAGGTTGGTCCAACGGTGGCCGAGGTAGAAATCCTCGAACAACTCACGGTAGTGGCCGAAGAACGGCGCCCTGCCGTAGTTCTGCTCGATGATCCGCCAATGGTCGCGCTGCCAGCTGTCGCCGGGTATCGCCACCTCGTGGATCAGCCGCCGGGTATCCGAACCGACCGGCACCGTCAGCCATTTCAGGCCATCCTTGGTCTTGACGCGGTTGCGCGAGCGCCAATCGCGCACGGTGAACTGCACGTCATCCAGGAACACGAACGTGTCGACGTCGCGGACGATGTCGAAGTAACCCTTCCAGGGGATGTAGTTGGACTGGATGATGGCGACGCGCATGGGAGACTCAGGTCGCGGCCAGTCGCATGGCCAGCGGCAGCACCCGCAGGTCGGGCGCAGCCCAGGTGCGGGCAGCCACGTCGGGGGCACAACGCGCGAACAGCTCCTCGTGGATCTGGAAGCGGCCGCCTCCGCGCTGGACCAGCAGGCACGAAGCGAAGCCGGCGGCAATCGCCCCCATCGCATCGCGCGCGGGATTGTCGCCGACCATGACCAGTTCGTCAGGTGCCAGGCCCATGCCCGCGGCCGCCATGTCGAACGCGGCCCTGGCCGGCTTCTCTGCGCCGTGCTCGCGGGTGAAGACCACCACGTCGAAGGCCTCGGCGAGGCCTGGCGCGGCAGCGATCTTGGCGCGCTGCGAGGCTGGCGGATTGTCCGTCAGCAGCGCCAGGCGCAAGCCCTGCCGACGCAGGTTGCCCAGCACGTCCAGCACGTCCGGGTACAACACGGCTTGCGCCGGAACCGACGCCCGATAGGCGGCAAGCAGCTGGTCGCGCAGGTCCACGCGACCGACGCCCGCGGCAACCACGTCGATCAGCCGCGCATGCTCGCCCTCTTCCAGCGCCACGTAGGTCTGTGCCAGCAAGACATCGGGCGCGACCTGGTCGGCGAGTTGGCGCGAGGCCAGTGCCATCCGGTCCAGCATCCATTGCTTGTGGTCCAGCAACGTGTCGTCCAGGTCGAACACCAGGCCGCGAACGGTGCCCGGCAGCAGCGGCACGGCCTGCTGGCGCAGCGGCCTGAACGTGCGCACCGCACGACGAGCGCGCGCGCCGGGCTGGCCCAACAGGAATGCGACCAGGTTGTTGCCTTCGGCCAGCGCATGGCCCCCGGAGGTGCCGTGGCGCGGGTTGATGTCCGACAGCCACACCTGGTTATCGGGCGTGCGCAGGAGTTGGACGTTGAACAGGCCGCACGCGTCCTGTTGGCACAGCCAGTCGCCCAGGCGTTGCACCACCGCCAGGGCGTCCGCATCGTCGACACTCTGGCTGACCACCGCAAACCCGCCCGAGGTGCGCACGCGCCGGCGCAGGGTCACCGGCGAGAACCGTCCTTCGAAGTCGATCGCGAAATCCGCCGAGAACTCATCGAAGTGTTCGAGAAAACGTACCCAGGCATGCGAGTGCGCCAACGCCTCGCTGCCAGCGGCATGCAGTTGCTCGGGCGCATCGAGCCGCAGGTTGCCCCGCCCGCCCCAGCCGGAACGCGGACGGCCGAACAGCGGAAAGGGCGCCGCAGGGCCAAGCTCGACGAGCGCCTGCACGGGCAGCCCTGCCTGCGCCAGCGCGCCATACAACGCTTGCTTGTCGAGCAGCACGTCCAGCAGCGCCGGCGGGCACACCGCCACGCGGGCGCCGGACTGCCGCAGGCGCGCGGCGCCCAGCGCCAAGCGCCGGAGTTCGCGCTGGGTGGCCGGCACTACCAGATCGATGCGCTCGGCGCTTACCAGCTCGAGCAGGAACTCGTCGAACGGCTCGGGCGGCTCCAGCGGAGGCGCCTGCACGTAATGATCGGCGAGCAGCTCGCCGATCGCATCGGCCGTGCTGTCGACGATGATCGCGCGCGCCTCCGGAATGGCGTGGATCGCCTCCACAATGCCCTGTCCCTGAAAGCCGCCGCCGGCGACGACGGCGACGTTCAATCGCATGGCCTGGCTTCGACGAAGATCGCGTTGCAGATTTCCGGCAGCCCGAAACCGACCTCGTCCATCGCGTCGACGACCTTCGCGTCGAGTCCCAGCGAGGCGAGCTGGGCGGTGGTCAGCGGCTTGAGCATCAGCCCGGCGAGACCGACCACCTCGAGGCCGCAGGCAGCCAGCAGTGCCTCCAGCGAGCGCGGATCGAAATAGCGCCGGTGGCCCAGCGCCACGTCTGCAGCACTGAGGTCGTGCACGTCCGGCAGCAACCCCGCGGCGTGCCCTATGAGGCGATGCAGCGAATCGGCGTTGGGTACGGCCACCATCATGCGGCCGCCGGGCGCCAGGAAGCGGCGGAAGCGCCGCAGCACGAGTTCCGGATCGTTGACGTGTTCCAGCACGAAACCCATCTCGATGACGTCGAAGCGTTCGCCGGTCTCGAACTCCTCGAAGTAGGCCTGCTCCATCCGCACCTGTGGCGGCAACGTCACTTCCCGGCACAACAGTTCGATGATGTCAGACGAGCCCTCGACGATGACGTAGCGCGCGAGGCGATCACCCAGGCCCTCGATCAGGCCCTTGACGGTGTAGCGGTGGCCGACGCCGAGACTGAGCAGCGAGAACCCGTCCAGATGCGCGGTACGCCGCAGCATCTGGGCGAGCCCCGCGCGCAACAGCCGGATGTTGTCCTCGTAGTACTGGAAGCCCGGCACGTAGGCGGCGTTGTCCTGGTCAATCAACATGGTCGTTCGGCTTGTAGTGCTCGATGTTCTTCACGATGAAAAGCGGGCGCTGCTGGCCCTGTACGAAAATCTTGGCCACGTATACGCCGACGATGCCCAGCCCCAGCATCATGATGCCGAAGAACGCGGTGAGCAGCGCCACCATCGTGGGAAAGCCCATCAGCGTCGAGGCCGGATCCAGCAGCTTGCGCAGGATCACATAGCCGGCGTTGGCCAAGGATACGAGCAAGGCGAGCGCGCCCACCCACAGGCTTGCATACAGCGGCTTGGCCGAGAACGAGGTCACCGCGTGGGCCAGCAGCGCCAGGCGCTTTGCCAGGGTGTAGGAGGAGGGACCGTGGCGATGCTGCTTCTCGACCGCAACGCCCAGTTGTACGAAGCCCGCCCAGTACATCATGCCGGCCAGGAACACGTTGCGGTCGCCGAGCGTCAGCAGGGCCTGCACGTAGCGGCGCGTCATCAGTCGCTCGGTGACCACGCTGGGCGGCACCACGGTATCGCTCAACCGGTTGAACGCTGCCCAGAAGAGCTGTCCGCCGCGGCGCTCGATCCAGCCACCCTTGCGCGTTTCCTGGTAGCCGTAGACCACGTCGGCGTCGCTCGCCTGCATCTTCGCCCACAGTTCGCCGAGGAAAGCCGGCGGCACCTCCAGGTCGCAGTCGATGAGGAACACACGCTCGCCGCGTGCATGCGCCAGGCCCGCGAGCGCGGCCTGATGGTGGCCGAAGTTGCGTGACAGTTCCACCAGCCGGATGCGCGGCTGCCGGCGGCACTGCTCGCGTACCCACGCAGCCGAATCATCCGGCGAACCGTCGTCGACGAACACCAGTTCGTAGTCGGCAATACCCAACTCGGCGAGTATGGAGAGGCACTGCGCCAAGAAGTCCGGCAGGAAGGCGCGCGACCGATACAAGGTAGTGACGATGCTCAGCGCGGGCGCCGCCGGATGCGGGGCGCGCGCGTCTGCCGCTGGCATGGAATGGCTGGTTGGCAACACGCTGTTTCCGTCCGGGCCGGCGTCGGCGTACCCGCGCCTGTGCATCGATGCATCCTAATCGAAACCGGCGGCAGGAACCCTGCGGCTGGGACGACGTGAGCTCAGTAGTCGCGCACGTCCAGCAGGACCAGCGCGCGTACGTCGTAGGCCTGCGTGTGCGCCGGCCAGGCCAGCGAAGCCAGTGCGCGGTCGCCGGCCGGCCAGGGTTCGTTGTCCAGCAGCACCTCGCTGGCCAGCGCGCCGTCGGCTTCGCGCCGCAGGAACAGCCGGATCCAGTGCATCCGCGGCGCGAGCGATTCGTTCTTCAGCGCCTCGGCCACCGCCGGCAACGCAGCCGGCGGCGCGGCAACCTCGGCACCCTCCACCGTGACGCGCCCGATGAACGCGTCCCACTGGCGCAGCCCGATCTCCCATTGCGCCAGGTCGAGTTTGCGATCGTCGGTGACGTACCAGCAGGCGGCCAGCAGCACCGGCAGGTCGGTGCGCGCGAAACGGTCGAGCGCGTCCCGGCCGGGATCCTCGCCGGTGCCGGCATAGCTCAGCTCGATCTGGCGTTCCTCGTCCAGCACGATGTCGACGTCGAGCCGGCCCGGCGTACCATCCTGCCAGCTGGCGCGCACGGCAGGAAAATCGCCGTCGGTCAGCAACCAGTCCTCGTCCGGTTCGAGTTCCACCTCGTGGCGTTCGAACAGGCGCAGCAGCCGCTTTTGCAGATCGGTCGGGGACATGGCTTCACCGGCGCCGCGGGCGCCACAGGAAATGGCGCAACAGCAGCGCTGCCAGCAGCACGGCGACGCAGGTGCCGTAACCGACCAGCACCGGCAGCACCTGCTGCCAGATCGCGCCGCTGGAACGGCCGAACTGGTCGATCGCCGGCGGTGGCGCCGCGTCGAAGCCGAGCATGGCGCACCAGACCGCGACGGTCACCGCCAGCAGCAGCGCCACCCAGTCGAACACCCGCCGCACGGCCGTGCGCGGCAGGCTCTTGGGATAGGTGAAATACGCCCAGCCCAGGATCAGCAGCCAGGGAGCAAGCAGCAGCAGCGCAAGGTAACGGAGCATCGGCGTCCCCGTTCAGACCGCGCTGGCCAGCTGGTCGAGCGCCTCGCGCAGGCGGCCCAGCGCCTGGTCGCGCGCCTGCTCGTCGGCATATTCCGGCGTGCTGCCGACCGCATCGCCGTCCAGCTCCAGCAGCAGGCTGGCGGGCTTGAGCTGCACCACGGCGGCGGCCGCGCCCAGTTGCTTCAGGCGCTTCTGCGCCACGCCTGCGGCCTTGGGATCGTCGAAGGCGCGCGAGAGCAGCAGTTCCTCGCCGTCGCCGGCGAACAGGCGGAAGCGGAAGCGGCCTTCGTCGTCGCGGAAGCTGGCCAGGCGCGGCGGCTTGTCGCCGCGGGGCTTGGCCGCATCCGCCACGCCGGCGATGGCCGCGTGGCTGCCCAGACCGACCGCGTCGCGCAGCCGCGCCATCTTCGGCGTGGCGATAGCGCGTGCCTTGCGCGCGCCTTCGCGCAGGATCTCCTCGATGTGCGCCGGCTGGGCGATCAGCGCCTCGTAGCGCTCGCGCATCGGCGCGATCTGGCCTTCCAGCAGTTCGAACAAAGCCTGCTTCGCCTCGCCCCAGGACAGCCCCGACTCCAGCGCGCTGCGGAACGAAGCGGTCTCGGCCTCGCCGGCGAAGGCGCGGAACAGCGTGAACAGCGAGGCCTCGTCCGGGTCCTTCGGCTCGCCCGGAAGGCGCGAGTCGGTGACGATGCGCATCACCGCTTCGCGCAAGGCCTTCTTGCCGCCACTGAAAAGCGGGATGGTGTTGTCGTAGCTCTTGGACATCTTGCGCCCGTCCAGGCCAGGCAACGTCGCCACCTGCTCCTCGATCTGCACTTCCGGCAGCACGAAGAAGTCCTGCCCATAGATGTGGTTGAAGCGCTGCGCGATGTCGCGCGCCATCTCCAGGTGCTGGATCTGGTCGCGGCCGACCGGCACCTTGTGCGCGTCGAACGCGAGGATGTCGGCGGCCATCAGCACCGGGTACATGTACAGGCCTGCGGTGACGCCGGCATCGGGGTCCTCGCCGGTTTCCACGTTGCGATCGACCGCCGCCTTGTACGCATGCGCGCGGTTGAGCAGGCCCTTGGCGGTGACGCAGGTGAGCAGCCAGGTGAGCTCGGGGATCTCGGGGATGTCGGACTGGCGGTAGAAGGTGACCCGCTCCGGGTCCAGCCCGCAGGCCAGCCAGCTCGCCGCGATCTCCAGCCGCGAGCGGGCGATGCGCGCAGGATCGTCGCTCTTGATCAGCGCGTGGTAGTCGGCCATGAAGAAGAACGCATCGACGTCCTCGCGCCGGCTCGCGGCGATCGCCGGGCGGATGGCGCCGGCGTAGTTGCCCAGATGCGGGGTACCGGTGGTGGTGATGCCGGTGAGGACGCGGGTTCGATTCATGACGGGCGTTCGACTGGGAGGGAATGCGGCTGGCGGCGCCGCGCCGCCAGCCGACCGATGATAGGCGCTTGCAGGCCGCGCGGGTATGCGCGGTTCTGCCGCAGTCCGGCGCGTGGGCTCAGCGGATCAGCGTGGACTTGCCGAACAGCGACTCGACCAGGTCCACCGCCAGCTCGGCGGTCTGGTTGTGCACGTCGTAGGCCGGGTTGAGCTCGACGATGTCCAGCGAGGCGAGCCGGCCGGTGTCGGCGATCATCTCCATGCACAGCTGCGCCTCGCGGTAGGTCGGGCCGCCGCGCACGGTGGTCCCCACGCCAGGAGCATCGGGCGGATCGAGGAAGTCGACGTCGAAGCTCACGTGCAGGTGGGTGTCCTCGTCGATGTCGGCGAGCACCTCCTCCATCGCGCGCTTCATGCCGACCTCGTCGATGTGGCGCATGTCCACGATCTTCATGCCGGCCTCGCGCACCAGCTTCTTCTCGCCCTCGTCGACCGAACGGATGCCGACCTGGCGGAACACGTGCGGCGAGGTGGACGGCCGGTGGCTGCCGATGCCGGTGAGCACGTCCGGGCCGTTGCCGCACAGGCAGGCCACCGGCATGCCGTGGATGTTGCCCGAGGGGGTGACGTTGGCGGTGTTGAAGTCGGCGTGCGCGTCGAGCCAGAGCACGCGCAGCTTCTTGCCGGTATCGCGGCAGTGGTCGGCCACCGCCGAGATCGAGCCAATCGCCAGGCAGTGGTCGCCGCCGAGCATCACCGGAATGCGGCCGGCCTGCAGCTCCTGCCGCACGGCGGTGTGCACGGCCATGTTCCAGGTGGCCACTTCATCCAGGTGGCGGTAACCGTTGTCCGGCGGCAGCCAGGGATTGAGCGGGCCCTGCAGGTTGCCGCGGTCGATCACCTTCAGGCCGCGCGCGGCGAGCTTCTCCCCCAGCCCGGCGACGCGCAGCGCCTCGGGCCCCATCGAGGCGCCGCGGTGGCCTGCGCCGATGTCGGTCGGTGCGCCGATCAAGCTGACTGTCTGCTGGGTCATGGGGGCCTCGTCCGGTGGGTGCCTCCGCGCGCTCGCGTGGCTGGTGCCGGCAGCAGGAGTCGAACCCGCGACCTACTGATTACAAATCAGTTGCTCTACCAACTGAGCTATGCCGGCCTTGAGAGGCTCAGGAGTCTAGCAGGGCGTGGCGGCGCTGTTGTGGAGGGCGCCTGCCCGGCCTCGCTAGAAGCAGGTGGTGCTGTGAGAGCCGATGCCGGCCGTGCGCACGCGGCCGCGCCAGTCGAAGCGCGCGCCGTCGGCCACGACCAGGTCCAGCCAATATTCGGGCACCTGCTCGGTGCGCTCCTGGATCTGCGCGGCGAAGCCGGCCGCGGAGACCTCGTCGCGGCGCTTGCGCGCGTTCGCCGGATCCTTGAACAGGCCCAGCGAGATGGCGTTGGACTGGTCGCCGGAACTCATCACGAAGTAGTCGCCCACGCGCGCGGCCTCCAGCCGACGCGCCAGCGCGAGCGCCTGGGCGCGGGTGCCGGGCGCGGGCAGGTAGACCCACCAGCCGCGCGTCTCGGTGGCCTGCTCCTGCCGCGAGCGCATGCGCACGCCCGGGCCCGTGAGGGCGCCGCGGGCGTTGCGCAGGTCCTGCGGGGTGTCGAACGGCCCGATCGCCAGGCAGCGGGTTTCCAGTGCGATCGGCGCGCTGGCGGCCGGTGCCGGGACCGTAGCCGCCACCGGCGGTCGGCTTGCTGCCGGCGGCGTGCTCTGTTCGGAGAGCAGGTGCAGCATCGGCACGCCCGGGTCGGTGACACTGCGGCCGTGCGCGTCGTCCTGGCCGAGCAGCAGCCAGGCACCCACCGCGATATTGAGCGCGACCAGCAGGACGAACAGCAGGCGCAGGAACATCGGTATCCCCCTTGTAGCCGGACCATTCTAGTGGCCGGCGACGGGCCCCTGCTGTGTCTGCGCCCACACCGCCAGGCCGTGCAGCACGCCATGCTCGACCATGCTGGCGGGCAGGCCCAGCAGCGACGCCAGGTTTGCCGCGTCGCCGCCATCCAGCCGCACGGATGGTGCCGTGGCCAGCCGCGGCGCCATGCGCGCGACGAAACGCTCGACCAGGGCCGCCGCCGCGTGCCAGCAACCGGACACCACCGCGTCGGAGGTGTTGTCGGCCGCGTCCACCAGCACGCCGTCGTTGCGCGGGCGCACCTGCACGGTGGCGCCGAGCAGGGACTGCTGCATCAGCCGGGGGCCGGGGGCGATCAGGCCGCCCAGGTGCCGGCCATCGGCAGTGAGCGCATCCAGCGTGAGCGCGGTGCCGACGCCGACCAGCACGCAGTCGCCCACGCCGGCGGCATGCGCCGCGACCATGGCGAGGAAGCGATCCACGCCCAGCCGTCCGGGCTCGGGATAGGCGTTGCGCACGCCGCATGCGCTAGCCGGCGTACGCAGCCAATCGATCGACAGCCCGAACAACGCCTGCACCTGCGCGGCGATGGCCTGCTCACGCGCGGCATCGACCACCGAAGCGCCGAACGCCGCCGTCGGGCCCGGCAATGCCTGCCAGGTGGAGGCAAGCAGCTCCATGCCGTCGTTCCAGGCCGCCGCGCCCTGCGCGTGCCAGCGGCCCTCGTCCTCCAGCGCCCACTTCAGGCGGGTGTTGCCCAGGTCCAGCAACAGCCTCATGCGCGGCGTACCGTGATGTCGGCGCTGTCGACCGAACGCAGCTCGCCGTCGGCCAGACGCACCTGCAGTGCGCCACGCACGTCGACGCCCTCGCCGATGCCTTCGAAGTGGCCCTGTGCGCCGCTGAGCTTGAGCGTGCGCCCGGCGAGCAGATCGTGGCGCGCATAGTCCTGTGCGAAGGGTGCGAAGCCGTGCCGTTCGAATTCGCGCAGGCCCTCGACCAGCGCGGTGATCAGCCGGGCAGCCACCAGGTTGCGGTCCGGCGGCTCGCCGGCCAGCGTGGCCAGGTCGCAGGCCGGCTGCCCGGCCTGGGCGCGCAGCGCCTCGGTCAGGCGCAGGTTGAGCCCCACACCGATCACCGCCGCGCAGGGCCCCTGGTACTCGCCGCTCAGTTCCACCAGCACCCCGGCCAGCTTGCCGCCGGCGGCCAACACGTCGTTGGGCCACTTGAGCCCGGCGCCCTCGATGCCGAGCGAGTCGATCGCCCGCAGCACCATCGTGCCCACGGCCAGCGACAGGCCCGACAGCGCGGCGAAACCGCGGTCGAAACGCTTGAGGCACGAAAGGTAGAGATTGAGCCCCGGCGGCGACAGCCAGCCGCGCCCGCGCCGGCCGCGGCCGGCGGTCTGCGTTTCGGCCAGCACCATGCTGAGGTCCGCCAGCTCGCCCAGGCGGCGCTGCAGTTCGCTGGAGGTGGAGTCCAGCTCCCAGTGCACCTCGAGCGCGCCCAGCCGCGAGGCGCAGGCGCGCGGCAGCGCTGCGCGGATGCGCGAGGCATCCAGCAGTTGCACCGGCCACGGCAGCCGGTAGCCGGCGGCGCCGCGCGCCTCGACCGGCACGCCGCGCGAACGCAGCGCCTCGACCTGCTTCCAGATCGCCGCGCGGGTGACGCCGGCGCGGTCGGCGAGCTGGGCGCCCGAGACCGCCTCGCCCGAGGCCAGCGCGGCCAGCAGTTGTCGTGCCTGCATCAGGCGCGCACTCCAGGGTCGGGCCCGGCAATCCGGGCGGAGATCGGAAAGGTCGCATGCATCGCCGGGATTCTAGCCGTTCCGCACTGCGTCACGCCTCGCGCGGGTTACGCCACGACGGACACTGGCAACACCCCCGGGTTTCTGCGACGATCCGGCCCTTGGCCGGTGGATCAAGGGGTTTGGTCGCCATGGAACTGAAACGCTGCCTGTTCGGATGCCTGCTCGCGCTTGCCAGCGTGGGCACCGCTACGGCCATGGGCGTGACCACCCAGGACCCCACCGCCCCGCACGCCACCCTCGTCGACAGCAGCAGCCACGATGGCGGAGCCAGCAGCGACGCATCCAGTTCCGGCCGCGACTGCACCCTGCCCGGTCCGGCCGGCGACAGTGCGGACGAAAGCGACGGCGGCAGCAGTGGTGGCGGCGGTGTCGCCACCCCACACCCGCGCGCGGGCCATCACAGCAGCCTGGGTTGGCAGTCGCTGTTGCCGGGGGCGATCCAGTAACGGATCTGCTGTCTTTCCCCTTCCGGGGAGAGGACTCAAGCTTGGTTAGCTCGCGGGCAGGTTCACGCTGAAGCGCGCGCCGCCCAGCTCGGGCGAACGGTCGACCACCAGCTCGCCCCGGTACGCCTTGATGATGTCCTGCACGATCGACAGGCCGATGCCGTGGCCCTTGACGCGCTCGTCGCCGCGCACGCCGCGCTGTAGCACTTTCTCGATCTTGTCCTCGGCGATGCCGGGGCCATCGTCCTCCACGCTCAGCCACAGGCCCGGACGCTGGCGGCCTGCCTGCGGCTGCCCCCTGACCACCAGCAGCACGCGGTGGCCGGCCCACTTGAAGGCGTTCTCCAGCAGGTTGCCCATCAGCTCCAGCAGGTCGCCCTGCTCACCGTAGAACGCCGCGCCCTCGTCCATCTCGAATTCGCACAGCACGTTCTTGGCCGCGTAGACCTTTTCCAGGCTGCGCACCAGGTCCTCGGCATGGCCGGCAATCGGCACCGCGCTGGCGAAGGTTTGCCGTCCGGAGGTGGCCGCCCGGGCGAGCTGATAGGCCACCAGCTCGTCCATGCGGCGCACCTGGTCGAGCACGTCGCCACGCAGGGTCGGCTCGTTGCCGGCCGACTCCAGCCGCGAGCGGATCACCGCCAGCGGCGTCTTCAGGCTGTGCGCGAGGTCGGCCAGGGTGTTGCGGGTGCGCGTGCGCTGCTCGCGCTCCGAATCGATGAACGCGTTGATGCGATCGGTCAGCGCGGTCAGCTCCAGCGGGTACTGGCTGTCCAGGTGGTCGCTCTTGCCGCGCTCCACGCGCGCCATGTCGGTTGCCACCTTGCGAAGTGGCGTCAGGCTCCAGCGCAGCAGCAGCAACTGCAGCACGATCAGCATCACGCCCAGGATCGAGAGCATGCCGACCAGCGTGCGCCGGTACACGGCGTTCTCGCCCTCGAACTGGTCTTCGGTCTGCGCCACCATGAAGGTCAACCGCAGCGGCTTCTTGTCGGGCACGTCCCAGGCCACGCCGAAGGCGTAGTAGTAGAGCCGACCCATGCGCGTTTCGACCGGACCGGCGAAACGGTTCTCGCCGGGGTCCAGCGTCTTGAGGAAGGTGAAGTCGCGGCCGATCGCCGAGGACGATTCCCAGCGGAAACCCTGGTCGCCCAGCACCACCGCGTAGAGGCCCGAACCCGGCCGCGAGAAGCTCGGGTCCGGCGGTGCGTCGGGCAGCAGCACCTTGCCGTAGCGCGACACCTCGGTGCCGGCCAGGTAGGCGATCACGTAGTTCTGCAGCCGGTCGTGCAGGTTGTTGAGCGCGGTCTCGTGATTGGCGCGCGAGAGCGTGAGGCCCACGAGGCCGAGGAAGCCGGCCAGCACCAGGCCGGTGGCGATGGCCGCGCGCGCCGCCAGCGAGAACGGGCGGGGCGCGCTCACCATTCAGCGACCGCCCGCGTGCCGCGGCCGGTGCGAACATGCCTGTTCAGTGGCCGCCGCAGGACCATGGGAGAGTACTCAGTCGTCGTCGCCGTCGCTGCGGGGAATGGCGAAGCGGTAGCCGCGCCCGCGCACGGTCTCGATCGGCTTGAGCGTGCTCTCCGGATCCAGCTTGCGCCGCAGGCGGCCGATGAAGACTTCCAGCACGTTCGAGTCGCGATCGAAATCCTGCTGGTAGATGTGCTCGGTGAGGTCGGCCTTGGAGACCAGCTCGCCGGCATGCAGCATCAGGTACTCGAGCACCTTGTACTCGTAGCTGGTGAGGTCGACCGGCTTGCCCTCGACGGTGACCGTCTGCGCGGTGGTGTCGAGCTTGATCGGCCCGCACGCCAGCACCGGCTTGGACCAGCCGCTGGCGCGGCGTACCAGCGCGTTGATGCGCGCCAGCAGTTCCTCGACGTGGAACGGCTTGACCAGGTAGTCGTCGGCGCCGTGCTTGAGGCCTTCGACCTTGTCCTGCCAGGAGCCGCGCGCGGTGAGGATCAGGATGGGATAGCGCTGGCCGGCCTCGCGCAGCGCCTTGACCAGTTCCATGCCGGACATCTTGGGCAGGCCGAGATCGATGATCGCCAGGTCGAACGGAACCTCGCGGCCCAGGTAGATGCCTTCCTCGCCGTCCTGCGCGGCGTCGACCGCGAAGCCGTCGCGCTTCAGGCGCGCGGCGAGGGTTTCGCGCAAGGGTGCCTCGTCCTCGACCAAAAGGATGCGCATCAGTGTTTCTCCTTCTTGCCTGCGCCGTTGCCGGCCGGGTGCTTGCCCGTGCCCGCACGCGGGGCATCGGACGAAATCGAGATGGTCCGCACGTGGCCTTCCGGGGTGAGCACCTTGATCCGGTACTCGGTCCGCCGGCCGAACTGGCGCGGATCAGCCGACAATATCTTACCGCCGGTGTCCTGCTGCACCTTGGCCACCGCCTCCTCCAGGGTCATCGGCGCCTTGGCCTGCGGCGCGGCATGCGCAAGGGCCGGCAGGCACAGGGCCGGCAGGCAGGCGAGAAGCAGTCGTCGGAACATGGTCGGCAAGGCGGTGGCGGGTACCCAAATGGCTGCCAGCCTAGGCAAACGGGGCTGAACGATGGCCGGCCGGATCATGCCGCATCCCGGCGGCCGCTGGCGGCCCGCTCGAGCAGGCTCCAGCCCGCCCCAGGCAGATGTGCGCCTTCGCTCAGCACGCGCCGGAAACTGCGCGCGCCAGGCTCGCCCTGGTACAGGCCCAGCAGGTGCCGGCTGATGTGCTTGAGCGCGGTACCGCGCTTGAGCTCCGCCTCGACGTAGGGGCGCAGGTGCGCGAGCACATCCTCGCGCGACGGCATCGGGATGCCGTACAGCGCCGCTTCGAGCTGCGCCAGCAGATAGGGATCGTGGTAGGCCGCGCGGCCCAGCATCACGCCGTCGACCTGCGCCAGGTGAGCCTGCACGGCCTCGACCGTGGTGATGCCGCCGTTGATCACCACGACCAGTTGCGGGAACTCGCGCTTGAGCCGGTACACACGCTCGTAGTCCAGCGGCGGGATCTCGCGGTTCTCCTTCGGGCTGAGGCCCTTGAGCCAGGCCTTGCGGGCGTGCACGACCAGCACCTCGACGCCCGCCGCGATCATCGTTTCGGTGAAGTGCTGCAGGTCGGCGTAGTCGTCCTGGTCGTCCACGCCGATGCGGCACTTGACCGTCACCGGCACGTCCACGGCGTCGCGCATCGCGCGCACGCATTCGCCGACCAGTGCCGGCTCGCGCATCAGGCAGGCGCCGAAGCGGCCGGACTGCACGCGGTCGGACGGGCAGCCGACGTTGAGGTTGATCTCGTCATAGCCGGCCTGCGCGCCCAGCCGCGCCGCCTGCGCCAGCTCGGCCGGCTCGCTGCCGCCCAGTTGCAGCGCCACCGGATGCTCCTGCTGGCTGTGCTCGAGCAGGCGCAGCTGCCCGCCGCGCACCAGCGCGGCGCTGGTCACCATCTCGGTGTACAGGCGCGCGTTGGGCGACAGCAGGCGGTGGAAATAGCGGCAGTGCCGGTCCGTCCAGTCCATCATCGGGGCGACGGTCAGGCGGAAATCGGCGGGGGCGATGGAAGGAGCCATCCGGCCATTGTAGAAGGCGAGCCGTCCGACTGCCCGCAACGGGAGCCCGATCGCCTCGCCGGCGGGCTATGACGCGCGACGCTCCAGGCGCGCGGCCCAGGCCAGCGCGGCCAGGATGACCACTACGCTGCACAGGGCCGCCCATGGGTGCGCATCGTAAAGCACCACCGTCAGCGCACCGAGCGCGGGAAACGCGATCTCCAGCAGCCAGCGCACTGCTCTCGCGCGTGGAACGTCGGGCGCCAACCGCGCGACCAGCGCCAGGTAGGCCCATAGCGCAGCCATGCAACCGAAGGTCACCAGTACCGCCGCGAGGTAGACGACGATGCCCTTGCCGTGCGTCACCTCGATCACGTAGCGGGTCACCATGGGCATCAGCGCCACGACGCTGAGCAGGGCCAGGTTGATCCCCGTGCCGATGCCGTCGATGTCGCGCAGGTGTGCCACGACCCGCCGGTGATGGAGCCAGATGATGCCGATCAGCAGGAAACTCAGGAAATAGACCAGCAGCGGTGCCGACCAGGCTTCCCACAACGATGCCGTCCCGGTCGTCTCGGGCGGCCGGATCTCGAGCGCGGACAAGGTGATCGCGATGGCGAACACGCCGTCGGACAGCATCACCATCCGGTCCAGGTGGCGCTGGCCGACGTGGTGGTCGGAAATCGGTTCCTGTACGCGACTGCCCACGGCTTTCTCCTTCGGCTTCCGTCCGGCGCGCCATGATGCCGCAGACGGCAGGCAGCGTCATGACGGGCAGCCGACGGCCGGATCACGTATCCTGTGCAGTTGCCGCCGCACCCTGCGCGGCGTCCGCCAGGCGCAGCGATCCCGCCGCCCAGCACACTCCCCACAACCCCGGCTTGGCCGGCGCATGGCTGATCGCCGCGCGACGGCTCTGGATGAGATACGACGACCATGGTGGCATTGGCGACCGAGCACGTGATCGACGTGCGGCACTGGAACGACAGCCTGTTCAGCTTCCGCGCCACGCGCGACCCCGGCTTCCGCTTCGAGAGCGGGCAATTCGTGATGATCGGCCTGGAAGTGGACGGCCGTCCGCTGATGCGTGCCTACTCCATCGCCAGCGCCAGCTGGGAGGAACACCTGGAGTTCTTCTCGATCAAGGTGCCCAACGGTCCGCTCACCTCGCGCCTGCAGCACCTCAGGCCCGGCGACCCGCTGGTGGTCAGCCGCAAGTCCACCGGCACGCTGGTGCTGGACGACCTCAAGCCCGGCCGGCACCTGTACCTGCTCGGCACCGGCACGGGCCTGGCGCCGTTCATGAGCATCATCCGCGACCCGGCCACCTACGAGCGCTACGAGAAGATCGTGCTGGCCCATGGCGTGCGCCACGTCAGCGACCTGGCCTACGCGGACTACATCGAGCACGAGCTGCCACAGCACGAATACCTGGGCGAGCTGGTGCGCGAGAAGCTGATCTACTACCCCACCGTCACCCGCGAGCCGTACCGCAACCGCGGGCGCATCACCGACGCGATCGTCGACGGCGTGATGAGCCAGGCCACGGGCCTGCCGCCGCTCAGCCCGGCCACCGACCGCGTGATGCTGTGCGGCAGCCCGGCCATGCTGGACGATCTGTGCGCGCTGCTCGACGGCCGTGGTTTCCAGGCTTCGCCGCGCACGCGCGAGCCAGGCGACTACGTGATCGAGCGGGCATTCGTCGAGAAGTAAGTCCGGTCGGCGGGGCGCTTCAACAGCCCATCCACACCACCGCCACTAGCCTCCTTGCGATCAGGCGTCGATACCGCCGACGCACGTGCCGGAGACTCCCGTGGCATCCAGCGTCCCGCCCCATCCGCAGGCACAGCCGGCACGTGGCAGCGTGGTGCTTGGCGTGGGCCACGAGGCTGCCCGTTCGACCCACGAGGCGGCCACGCATGCCGCTATCGCGGGACAGCTGGCCGACCTGCTCGGCTACGACTTCGCCGGCGCCTGGGTGCCCGGCCAGCCTTATCCCGGCCCCGTCTACTTCGTGCCGGGCGACGTGCTGGTCGGCCTGGAGGCAGCCGCGCAACGTGGCATCCACAGCGCCGGCGACCTGTTCGGCGGTGTGGTGCCCGACCGCGTGGTGGCCTCCAAGGCGATCACCCATCCGCTGGTCGATTCGCCTTCGCGCGTACCGGAAGGCTGGTGCGGCGCCTTTGCCGAGCGGGTGCGCACGGTGGTGCTGCCCGGCTACAGCGCGTACACGCCCGCCGATGCGCGCCGCGCCGGCCGCGCGCTGCTGCACCTGGGTCCCGTGCGGATCAAGCCGGCGCACGGCAATGCCGGCCGCGGCCAGCGCGTGGCCAGCGACATCGGCGAACTGGATGCGCTCGTCGAGGCGTTCGACGAGGACGCGTTGGCCCGCGACGGCCTGGTGCTGGAAGCCGACCTGCTCGACCTGACCACCTGGAGCGTGGGCCAGGTGCGCGTGGACCACCACACCATCGCCTACTACGGCACCCAGTGGCTGACCCGCGACAACACCGGCGACGTGGCCTACGGCGGTTCCAGCCTGCGCGTGCACCGCGGCGGCTTCGACGCCCTGCTGCGCGAGCCGCTGCCGCCGCCGGTGCGCGCGGCGGTGGCCCAGGCGCAGCTCTACGACGAGGTCGCACGGCAGTGCTTCCCGGACATGTTCGCCTCGCGGCGCAACTACGACGTGGTGCAGGGCAAGGACCATCGCGGCCAGCCGCACGCGGGCGTGCTCGAGTCGTCCTGGCGCATCGGCGGCGCCAGCGGCGCGGAGGCCACCGCGCTGCTGCGTTTTCGCGACGAGCCCCGCCGCCGCTGGCTCGGCGTGCGCACGGAGGAGCGCTACGGCGCCGACGCCCAGCCGCCGCAGGGCGCGACGGTGCTGTTCCACGGCACCGATCCGGCCTGCGGTCCCCTGCTCAAATGCACCGTGGTGGAGGACGATGACCACACGTAGCCAGGACACCGACATCGCCGTCGACGGCACCCACCTGGCCGGCACCGTGCTGGCGCCCGGCTCGACCATCCCCGGCGTGCTGTTCGTGCACGGCTGGGGCGGCTGCCGGGAGCGCGACCTGGGCCGCGCCCAGCAGATCGCCGCGCTGGGCTGCATCTGCCTGACCTTCGACATGCGCGGCCACGTGCGCACCGAGGCGATGCGACAGACCGTCACGCGGGAGCAGAACCTCGCCGATGTCGTGGCCGCCTACGACCACTTGCGCATGCAGCCGCACGTCGATCCGGATTCCATCCTGGTGATCGGCGCCAGCTACGGCGGCTACCTGGCCGCGATCCTCACCTCGCTGCGCCCGGTGAAATGGCTCGGGCTGCGCGTGCCGGCGCTGTACCGGGATGCGGACTGGGACCAGCCCAAGCGCTCGCTGCCGCGCAAGGACCTGGACGCCTACCGCAACCGCGTGCTCGACCCGGCCGACAATCGCGCGCTGCGCGCCTGCCGCGATTTCCGCGGCGACGTGCTGATCGTCGAGTCGGGCCGCGACCATCTGGTGCCGCATCCGGCCATCGTCAGCTACCGCAACGCCTTCCGAAGCACCCATTCGGTCACCTACCGGATCATCGACGAGGCCGACCACGCGCTGTCCAGTCCCGACTGTCAGCGCGCCTACACCTCGATGCTGCTGGGCTGGACCTCCGAGATGGTGTTCGGCGCGCGTGCCGGCGGCGCCCCGGGCCAGGCCCCGCCACGCACGCCGTAGGGTGGGCTTCAGCCCACTGCCCTTCGCGGCAGGATGCCCGGTGGGCTGAAGCCCACCCTACGAGCCGGTGCTTGTCCGCGCCGGCGAACGCCTGCACATTGGCAACGACCACCCGGGAAACCCTCCGATGGAAATCGCGCTCTACCTGCTCGCCGCCCTGCTCATCCTCGGCGGCCTCGCCGGCACGGTGCTGCCGATCCTGCCGGGTATCCCGATGATCTTCGGTGGCATCTGGCTGGTTGCCGCGGTCGACGGCTACCGGCACCTGGGCCTGGCCTGGCTGCTGGTGATCGGTGCACTTGGCGCGCTCGGCGTGCTGGTCGACTTCGTCGCCGGGGCGATGGGGGCCAAGCGGGTCGGCGCCAGTCCGCGCGCGTTGTGGGGCGCGACGATCGGCACCGTGATCGGCATGTTCCTGGGCATCCCCGGGCTGATCCTGGGACCGTTCATCGGCGCGCTGCTGGGCGAGCTCTGTGCCGGCACCAGCGTGCTGCGCTCGGCCCACGTCGGCGCCGGCACCTGGATCGGGCTGCTCGCCGGCACGCTGGTCAAGCTGGTGATTTCGTTCCTGATGGTCGGCCTGTTCGGCCTGGCCATGCTGCTCTAGACCTTAGGCACAGGCAGGCGGGCCTGGCCTGCGCGTACGCTGCGCCGGTCATCCAAGGAGGAAACCCCATGCGCAAGCCCCTCGCCCTCGCCCTGGCCGCCACGCTGGCGGTCGCCGGATCGCTGCACGCGCAGGCGGCCCCCGCCTCGTGGGTCGAACGCAGCAACGCCGACGCCAAGGTGCTGCTGGACACGATCGCCCGCTTCAGCCCGGAGTTCGCCACCCAGGTCGGCCTGCCCGGCTACGACACCAAGGTCTCCGACCTCAAGCCCGGCATCGACGAGCGCTCGCGTGCCGCGCTGGTGGAAGCGAAGGGCAAGCTTCAGAAGCTGCTCGCCACGGAGAAGGACCCGAACGTGCGCGAGGACCTCAAGATCATGATCGAGGCCACTGCCCAGCAGATCGAGGGCATCGACCTCAACCACAAATACCTGCTGCCCTACAACGACATCGGCTCGCTGATCTTCAGCGGCGAGTTCGCCCTGCTCAAGGACGACGTCGACGCCAAACGCCGCCCGGCCGCGCTCGCGCGCCTGCAGTGCTACGTCGGCAGGGCGCCCGGCTGCACGCCGATCACCGAGGAAGCCAAGGCGCTGATGACGGCGCGGCTCGGCGACAAGGCGCTGCTGGGTCCCTACAAGGGCGATGTCGAACAGAAACTCGCCAACACGTCGCGCTACGTCGAGGGCATCCGCAAGCTGTTCGCCAAGTACAAGCTCGACACACCCGCAGGCAAGGCCGCGCTGGACACGCTCGACAGCCAGATGAAGGACTACGACGCCTGGGTGCGCAGCACCGTGCTGCCGCGCGCACGCGCCGACTTCCGCCTGCCCGAGCCGCTGTACGCGTACAACCTCAAGCAGGTCGGCATCGACATCCCGCCCGAGCAGTTGATGAAGCAGGCGGAGCTCGAGTTCATGGAACTGCGCGGCATGATGCAGGCGATGGCGCCGGTGGTAGCCAAGGCCGAGGGCATCGACGCCACCGACTACCGCGACGTGCTCAAGGCGCTGAAGAAGCAGCAGCTCACCCGCGACCAGGTCGAGCCCTGGTACCACGAGGTGCTGGGCCACATCGAGGCCACCATCCGCGACAAGGCCATCGTCACGCTGCCCAAGCGCAAGATGCAGATGCGCCTGGCCTCCGAGGCCGAGGCCGCGCAGGTGCCCGCGCCGCACATGGATCCGCCGCCGTTCCTCAACAACCACGGCGAACGCGGCACCTTCGTGCTGACCATGGGCAACCCCGGCAACGGCAAGGACAACAGCCAGGCCTATGACGACTTCACCTTCAAGGCCGCCGCCTGGACGCTGACCGCGCACGAAGGCCGTCCCGGCCACGAGCTGCAGTTCGCCGCGATGGTCGAGCGTGGCGTCTCGCTGGCGCGCAGCCTGTTCGCCTTCAACAGCGTCAACGTGGAAGGCTGGGCGCTCTACGCCGAATCGGAAATGCTCCCCTACGAGCCGCCGGCCGGCCAGTTCGCCGCGCTGCAGGCGCGCCTGATGCGCGCCGCCCGCGCCTACCTCGACCCGATGCTCAACCTGGGCCTGATCACCCGCGAACGCGCGCACGACGTGCTCACCCACGACGTCGGCCTGTCCGAGGCGATGGCGCGGCAGGAACTGGATCGCTACACGTTCAACAGCCCCGGCCAGGCCACCGCCTACTTCTACGGCTACTTGCGCCTGCAGCAGCTGCGCCTGCAGACCGAGCTGGCGCTCGGCGACAGCTTCGACCGCAAGGCCTTCAACGATTTCGTGATCGGCCAGGGCCTGCTGCCGCCGGCACAACTGGCCGAAGCGGTGAAGACGCAATTCATCCCGCAGCAGAAGCAGAAGAAGTAATCACACGCTGATCACCCTCCCCGCTTGCGGGGAGGGTTGGAGGGCGCGCCCGCACCGTCGGCGCAGGAAGTGCGCACGGGAAGCGCGCCGCTCTACCCCAAGGCGCGGTGGCGGATCGTGGATCAGTCCTCACGGCGCGCCATCGGGACGCGCTTTTCTCTGGGTACCTTCCGATGGGCAGCAGGCAAGAAAGTGACTCGGGCGCCGACAGACGGCCGAAAGCCCTGGCCCTACAACAGCAAAGTTTCAGGCGAGCTCCGGCCCCTCACCCCAACCCTCTCCCCGAAGGGGAGAGGGAGCCGAACGTGGCGCGCCTGCAGGCATCGGCCTCTGCACGTCCCAGCGCCCGCCGCTCGCACACGAGCCCATATGCCTCCCTTGCCTCAACTCCCGAGCGCCCGCGGTATAGCGGCGGCAGCTCCTCTAAGAGCAAGAGACCCACCCGGCAAGGCGCAGGGGCACCTAGCTCTTATCTCACCCCGGGCTGAGCAGGCCGTTTCTTTTGGTTACTTTTCTTTACTCCGGGCATCCTGCCCTCCGCCCTTCGGGCCAGCTTCGCTGTTCGCCCGCGCTCCCGGCGCGGGCGTGGGCCAGCAAAGAAAAGTGACCCGAGCGC
>NZ_JBCNYA010000023.1:0-69225 GCF_049727805.1 Frateuria sp. YIM B11624 | reverse complement strand
AAAATTACTGCCGCCGAGTTGCGCGTCGGCATCGGCGACGATGCCGACGCGAAGGCGCATTGCCTGGACGTGCCGTCCAGCGGCGTCCCCGCCCAGGCCTCGCAGGTCACGCTCGCGGGCGTACCGTTCACCCGCTTCCATGCCGCGGACGCGGCGATGAGCCACTACCTGAATGTGGACGCGTATCGCGCGGTCCACGCCGGCCGCTGCTACGCCATCGACCTGGTGATCACCGGCACGCGTCCGGAGGTCTACGACCCGCCGGCCAAGCCGCCCTTCGCGCAGGACGACGCGCGGCGGCGGCTGGGCGAGGCGCTCGCAGGCCTGCGGTTCCTGCCGGGCGGTTGACGCCCGCAAGCCGTCTGCCGTTCCCGCTGCATACGTATGCAGGCAACGACTGCCTCGCGGTCGGGTTACCTTCGCCGACGACGGAGCGGCGCGCGAAGCCTGCGTGTCGCGCGACCGCACGCCCCGCCGCCCCCTTCCCGCTGCCGACGACGAGTGCCATGAGGAATCAACCCGCCCTGTCGTTCTGGCAGATCTGGAACATGTGCTTCGGCTTCCTGGGCATCCAGTTCGGCTTCGCGCTGCAGACCGCGCAGGTGAGTCGGATCTTCCAGACGCTGGGCGCCTCGCTGGACCGCATCCCGCTGCTGTGGGTCGCCGCGCCGGTCACCGGGCTGCTGGTGCAACCGATCGTCGGCTACTGCTCCGACCGCACCTGGACGCGGCTGGGACGGCGCCGCCCCTACTTTCTCGCCGGCGCGCTGCTTGCTGCCCTGTCGCTGCTGTGGATGCCGAACGCACCGACACTATGGACCGCGGCGGCCCTGCTGTGGCTGATGGACGCCTCGATCAACGTGTCGATGGAGCCGTTCCGCGCCTTCGTCGGCGACCAGTTGCCGCCGCGCCAGCGCCCGCTCGGGTTCGCCATGCAGAGTTTCTTCATCGGCATCGGTGCGGTGGTCGCCTCGGCGATGCCGTGGCTGCTGGCTCGGTTCGGCGTGGACAACACCGCGCCTGCCGGCGCCATTCCCGACACGGTCAAGTTCGCCTTCTACGCCGGCGGCATCGTGCTGCTGGGCGCAGTCGGCTGGACCGTGGCGAGCACGCGCGAATATCCGCCCGAAGCGCTCGGCACGGACCTCGCCGCACCCGCCGCCATTCCGGCGGCGGCCAGCGCCGGCGCCGCGCGTACCGGAACAACGTGGCTGTTCACCGGTGTCGCCGGGGCGGCGTTGATCCGGTGGTGGGGCCTGCAGCCGGAGATGTACCTGCTGGCCGCGGGACTGGCCGCCTATGGCCTGTCCCTGCTCTGGCTGGCCCGCACGCGCAGCCGCGGCGTGCTCGCGCAGGTACTGGCCGACGTGCGCACGATGCCGCAGGCGATGCGCCGGCTCGCCTGGCTGCAGTTGTTCTCCTGGTTCGCGCTGTTCGCGATGTGGATCTACGCGACCGCCGCGGTGGCGCAGGTGCATTTCGGCAACATCGATCCGCAATCGGCCGCCTACAACGACGGTGCCAACTGGGTGGGCGTGCTGTTCGCCGCCTACAACGGCTTCGCCGCGCTGGCTGCGCTGGCCATCCCTTCGATGGTGCGCTGGTGGGGACTGCGCGCCGCCCATCTGGTGAACCTCTGGCTGGGCGGCGCGGGACTCTTGTCGTTCCTGCTGATCCGCGACCCGCACTGGCTGCTGCTGCCGATGGTCGGGGTGGGTTTCGCCTGGGCATCGATCCTGTCGCTGCCCTACGCGATGCTCTCGGACAACCTGCCGCCGGCGAAGATGGGCGTGTACATGGGCATCTTCAATTTCTTCATCGTCATCCCGCAACTGGTCGCCGCCAGCGTATTGGGCCAGTTGCTCAGGCGCTTCTTCCACGGGCAGCCGATCTGGGCGCTGGCGCTGGGCGGCGCGAGCCTGTTCCTTGCCGGCCTGTGCACGCTGCGCGTGCAGGGCGCCACGGCGCCGGCACCCGCGCCGGTCGCCTGAGCCTCGTCCGGAGCGGACCCGGGCAGGTCATGAATCCGATAGTCCGGGCCGCCGGCTGGACAAGCCTCGCCGATGCCATGCTGCGGCACCGTTCCTACCATGGACCGGAACCCGCACGGACTTCAGCCCCGCATGACGATCGACCTCGCCCGCCCCTACCCGCTGTCCGAACGCCAACGGGCCGACTTCCGCCGCGACGGCTTCATCCGACTCAAGGATGTCTTCAGCGCGGACGAGCTCATGCACTACGGCGCCGAGATCACCCGGCTGACCATCGCGCTCAACACCCAGACCCTGCCGCTGGAGCAGCGCAGCACCTACGACCGCGCCTTCCTGCAGGTGATGAACCTGTGGGAGGAAAGCGACACCGTGCGCGAATTCGTCTTCGGCCGCCGCCTCGCCGGGCTCGCCGCGGCACTGCTCCAGGTCGAAGGCGTGCGGCTCTACCACGACCAGTCGCTGTACAAGGAACCCAACGGCGGGATCACTCCCTCGCACGCCGACCAGTACTACTGGCCGCTGGCCAGCGACCGCACGATCACCGCGTGGGTACCGCTGCAGGCGGTGCCGCAGGAGATGGGCCCGCTGGCCTTCTACGCCGGCAGCCAGTCGGTGGAGTTCGGCCGCGACCTGGGCATTTCCGACGAGAGCGAGCGGGCGATCACCGCGAACATGGAAGCGCAGGGCTTCCGCGTGGTGGATGAGCCGTTCGCGCTGGGCGAGGTGAGCTTCCACCTGGGCTGGACGTTCCACCGCGCCGGCCCCAACCGCTCGGACCGCCCGCGCTCGGTGATGACGGTGATCTACATGGATCGCGACATGCGGCTGAAGGCGCCGGAGAACCACATGCAGCGCGCCGACTGGGAACGCTGGTGCCCCGGCGCCGTGCCCGGCCAGGTGATCGACACGCCGAAGAACCCGGTGCTGTTCGAACCCGCGCCATGAGCAGTGCGACCGTCACCGGTCCGGCCGTGATCGCCGATGGCGAGGGCCGCTTCGTGGTCGACACGATCGAGGTCGACCCGCCGGGTCCTGGCGAGGTGCGCGTGGCCATCGCCGCCGCGGGCGTCTGCCACACCGACCACGCCTCGCTGTGCTGGCCCGGGCCGCTGGTCATGGGCCACGAAGGCGCCGGCCACGTCGAAGCCACCGGCGAAGGCGTGGAGGGTTTCGTCGTCGGGCAACCGGTGCTGCTCAACTGGGCGATTCCCTGCGGCAATTGCTTCCAGTGCGCGCGCGGCGCCGATCCCCTGTGCGAGCGCACGCACGAGCTGGACGTGCCCCGGCTGGGCGACAGCCGCGCGCATCCGGGCGGCACGCGCTGGCGCGGCCGGCCGGTCGATCGCGCGTTCCACCTCGGCACCTTCGCCAGCCATGCGCTGGTGCGCGCCGAAGCGGTGACGCCGCTGCCGCCGAACCTCCCGCTGGAACTGGCCTGCATCCTCGGCTGTGCCGTAATGACCGGCGTCGGCTCGGCGATCAACGTCGCGAACGTGCTGCCGGGCGATGCGGTCGCCGTGCTGGGCTGTGGCGGCGTGGGCCTGAACGTGATCCAGGGCGCGCGAATCGCCGGCGCCGGCACGATCATCGCGATCGATCGCGTGCCGGCTCGGCTCGACCTCGCGGTCCGACTGGGCGCCACCCATGTGTTGTCGACCGATGGCGATGCGGACCACGTCCGCCTGCTCGCCGAGGTGCGCGAACTGACTGGCGGGCGCGGCGCCGACCACGCCTTCGAGGCCACCGGACGGCCCGAACTGGCGTTCCTTCCGCTGCAACTGGTCCGCAACGGCGGCAACGCACTGCAGGTGAGCGGCGCGCACGGCCCCGCCACGCTGCCGTTGACGGACCTGTTCTGGAACAAGCGCTACATGGCACCGCTCTACGGCGGCTGCGTGCCCAGCCGCGACTTCCCGCGACTGTACGACTGGCACGCCCAGGGCCTGCTGGAACTGGCCTCGCTGGTCAGCCACCGCTATCGGCTGGAATCGCTGGACCGCGCCTTCGTGGACATGCTGGACGGCCGCAGCACCAAGGGCGTGTTGCTCGTCGCATGAAGGACGATTCGCCCTTCCGCACCCTCGAGCGGTCCGATCCGGCGGTGGCCGCCGCCGGGCTGGAGTTCGTCACCGTGAAGAGCCGTGCGCTCGGGCGGCGCGCCGACGTCACGCTGTTCGTCCCCCCGGCCGCGCGGGGCCTGGACGACCTCCCGATCGTCGTGCTGCTGCACGGCGTGTTCGGCTCGCACTGGGCGTGGGCATTGAAGGGCCGGGCCCACCTGACGACCGCGCGGCTGGTCGACCAAGGCGTGCTGCCGCCGGTCGCCTTGCTGATGCCTTCGGATGGGCTCTGGGGCGACGGTTCCGGTTACGTGCAACAGGCGGGCACGGACGCCGAACGCTGGATCCTCGACGAGATGCCGGCGCTGGCACGCGAGGTGGTCGAAGGATGCACGCACCGCTCGCCGCTGCTGGTGGCGGGCCTGAGCATGGGCGGCTTCGGCTCCCTGCGCCTGGCCGGCAAGCATCCGACGCGGATCGCCGCCGCCGCCGCGTTGTCGGCGATTACCGATGCCTCGCAATTCGAGCGATTGATCGAGGAAGACCGCGCCGGTTGGAGCGCCTCGCCCGCCGACCGCAGCGTGCTCGCGGCGCTGACCGGCGCACGCGCCCCGCTGCCGCCGATCCGCATCGACTGCGGCCGCGACGATCCCTACATCGACGCCAATCGTGGACTGCACGGTGCGCTGCTCGAAGCCGGCATCTCGCATCGCTACGTCGAGGGCGAGGGCGGACACGACTGGCCCTACTGGAGCGCCACGCTGGAGGGCGTGCTGCGCTTCTTCGGTGAGGTGCTGCGTGGCCGCTAAGGGTGCGTTCGCTCTCATGACCGAATCGACCGGAGAACCCGCATGAACCTCGCAAAGCTGGCCCGATGGCTCGTCCTCGCCCTGCTCCTGCCGACGGCATCCGTCGCCGCGCAACGCGTCGAACCGCCACGCGCCGCGCCGCAGGACGAAGTCTTCTACCAGATCTTCGAACGCAGCTTCCGCGACTCCAATGGCGACCGCATCGGCGACCTGAAGGGCCTGACCTCGCGCCTGGACTACCTCAGGCAGTTGGGCATCACCTCGATCCTGCTTACGCCGCTGCAGCCTTCGCCCTATTACCACAACTACTTCGCCACCGACTTCCGCGCGGTCGAGCCGACCTATGGCACGCGCGAGGACTACCTCGCCTTTCTGCGCGCCGCCCACGCGCGCGGACTGAAGGTCTACCTCGACGAGGAATTCCAGTACGTCGGCGAGGGCCATCCGTGGTGGCGCGACTCGATCGGCAAGCCGCACGGCAAGTACGCCGATTACCTGTTGTGGCGCGATCCGCAGCACCACGTCGCCGAACCGTTCCTCGACCGCGCGCGCTGGCGCGGCTACGACGGCCGCGACATCGGCATCGCCATGGTGAATCTGCACAACCCCGAGGTGCAGCGTTACTTCCGCGAGCTGCTGCTGTACTGGGCCGACCCACACGGCGACGGCAGCGGCCGCGACGGCGTCGACGGCTTCCGCATGGACCACATGATGGACAACCTGGACCACAAGGGACTGGACAAGCACCTGTTCGCCGATTTCTGGACGCCGCTGATCCAGGCGCTCAAGGCGCGCCGGCCGGAGCTGCGCATCCTCGCCGAGCAGGCCGGCTGGGGCTACGGCGGTCAGTGGCTGACACAGGGCCATGCGGACATGGTGTTCGCGTTCCCCCTGCGCGGCGCGCTGGTACAACTGGACAAGCACGCCATCGTCAAGGCGCTGCGCGAGACCGCCGCCATCACGCCGCCGGGCAAGGACCAGGTGCTGCTGCTGGAAAACCACGACATCGACCGCTTCATGTCGATCGTCGAGGGCGACCAGGCCCGTGCACGCGCCGGCGCCGCCATCGAACTGACGCTCAAGGGCGAACCGCTGATCTACTACGGGCAGGAACTGGGCATGCGCGGCAAGGCGCTGCCGCACGAGGACTCGGACGCCACCCAGATTCCCATGCGCGAGGCGTTCCGCTGGACGGCGGACCTGGACGCCGCCGGCTCGGCCATCTGGTACCGCGGCGGCGAGCGCTGGTGGACCGGTCGCTACAACCGCTCGCACGACGGCGTTTCGCTGGAAGAGGAACAGTCCGATCCGGATTCGCTGTACGCGTGGTACCGCACGCTGCTGGCGCTGCGCCACGACCGGCCTGAACTGCGCCGGGGCGACCAGCGCATCCTCTGCGACGACGCCTCCGCGGTGCTGTGCATCCTGCGCACGCAAGGCACGCGGCGCACGCTGCTGCTGGTCAATCTCGGCGATACTGACGCGCGCCCGGCGCTCGGCGAGGCGTTGCCCGCCGCGGCACACTGGCGCAACCTGCTCGACGACCATCCCGCCGGTCCGCTCGATGCGATTCTGCATCCGATGCAAGTGAGGCTGCTCGGCACCGACTGACGGACCAACCGACGGAGAACCCATGGCACTGCCGCACCTCGACCGCCCGATCTGCGAGCCGGTCGAGCTGCGCCCCGGCGCGCCCGTGCGCGCCGAGCGCGTGCGGCAGGGACGCCAGACCCCGGCCAGCGATCCGTTCGTGCATTTCCACGACGTGCACGAACTGGTGCTGTTCGGCGCCGTCGGCGGTCGTTTCACCGCTGAGGACCGCCGCTACCCGCTGGCGCCGCGCTCACTGGCGTTCGTGCCTTCGATGCGCCAGCACGACTTCGCGCTCCAGGCAGGACCGCGCGACTGGGTGCTGGTGCAGATCGAGGCTGCTGCCGGCGAGGCGCTGGCGCGTTCACCCGGCCTGGAACGCCTGCGCGAACCGTTCTGCGCCCTGCCCGATCCGGCGATGCATCGGCGGCTGACGGCGCTGGCCGAATGGCTCGCCGAACTGCCGGCGGCCGATCCCCTGGCGTTGCCGCTGGCCGAGGCGCTGCTGCGCGCAGCGGTGCGCGCGCCGATGGTCGGCGGCAGGAAGGTCGCCGCCCAGGCCGCCGCACTGCAGCGCCTGCGCCCGGCCATCGACCGGCTGCGCCGCGATCCGGCCGGCGCGCCCGGCGCGGAACAGGCCGCGGCGCTGTGCGCGCTGTCGCCTGCCTACTTCAGCCGCCGCTTCAAGCAGCAGGTCGGCATGAGCTGGAGCGACTACGTCCGCACGCACCGCCTGCACCTGGCCAGCCGGCGCCTGCTGGAGACCGGACAGAGTGTCGCCGCGATCGCCTACGACCTGGGCTTCTCCACCCCCTCGCATTTCGGCGAGCTGTTCCATCACCGCTTCGGCATGACGCCGCGCGACTACCGCCGCGCCGCGCTGCCCGCATCCGGCGTGAACACCGGCGCCGGAGCCGGTTCGATCCAGGTCGGCGACGCATAGCCCGCCGGCTTGTCGCCGACGCCCACGCCGCCGTGGATGCCGACCTGCTGGGTCGGCTCGAAGAAGCTGTAGGGGAACTGCGACGGCAGGGCGGAAATGACATCCAGGCGGCGCATCGCGGCTTCATCCAGCGGACGCTCCAGCGCGGCGAGGTTGTCCTCGAACTGTTGCAGGTTGCGCGCACCCAGGATCACCGAACCCAGGCCGGGCTGGCGCGCGGCCCACTGCACCGCGACCTGCGCCATGCTCAGCCCGCTCTCGCGCGCCACCTGCTCGACCTCGGCCACGACCGCCCAGTTGCGCGGCGTGAACTTGTCCATCAGCGACGGCAGGCCCATCGTCTTGACCGCCTGCAGGCGCCCTTCGCCTTCGCCGTCACGCCCGGCCTCGCTGGGCTTGTACTTGCCCGAGAGCAGGCCCATCGCCAAGGGACTCCACGCGGTGATGCCCATGCCGAGCTCCTGCGCCAGCGGCACGTACTCGCGCTCGATGTTGCGCTCCACCAGCGAATACTGCAGTTGCAGGTTGACCAGCGGATGCAGGTGATGCGCGCGGGCCAGCGTCTGCATGTGCGCGGCGTACCACGCCGGTACGTCGGACAGGCCGGCATGGCGGATCTTGCCCGCGCTCACCAGGTCGTCCAGCGTCTGCAGCACTTCCTCGGCCGGCGTGATGCGGTCCCAGGTGTGCAGCAGGTAGAGATCGATGTAATCGGTGCGCAGGCGGCGCAGCGAGCCGTCCAGCGCGCGCAGGATGTTCTTGCGCCCGTTGCCGCCCGCGTTCGGGTTGCCCGGCTGCGCGTTGTAGCTGAACTTGGTGGAGAGCACCACGCGGTCGCGCGCGCCGGCCTGTTCGATGAACTTGCCCAGCAGGGTTTCGCTGTGGCCCTCGGTGTAGAGGTCGGCCGTGTCGATGAAGTTGCCGCCGGCGGCGAGGTAGCGGTCGAACATCGCGCGGGCGGTGTCTTCGCCGGCACCCCAGCCCCAGTTCTCGCCGAAGGTCATGGTGCCCAGCGCGAGCGGGCTGACGCGCAGGCCGGAGCGGCCGAGGGTGTAGTAGCGGTCGAGCATGGCGGGACTCCTGTTGGGGAACGCGGCAAAGTCTGCACCTTGCGATTGCGCGGAAAAATCCCGATGCTCTGCATGCTTTTTTAAGCATGCCTAAACAATGCGCGACGACCACACTCCTGCCCTGCGCGCCTTCCACGCGATCGCGCGGCATGGCAGCTTCACCCGCGCCGCGGCCACGCTGGAGGTCACGCCGTCGGCGCTGAGCCAGACCCTGCGCCAGCTCGAGCAACGGCTGGGCGTGCGGCTGCTGCAACGGAGCACGCGCAAGGTGGGCCTGACCGAGGCCGGCCGCCTGTTCCTCGAGCGCATCACGCCGGCGCTGGCGCAAATCGACGAGGCGGTCGAGGCCCTGCGCCAGCACGGCGAACGCCCGGCCGGCCTGCTGCGCGTCACCGCGCCGCGCAACCTGATCGACCAGTTGATCGTGCCGGTGCTGGGCGATTTCCTGCGCACCTACCCGCAGGTCACGCTGGAGCTGCTCGGCGACAACACGCTCACCGACCTGGTCGCGCAGGGCATCGATGCCGGCATCCGGCTCGGCGAGCGGCTGGCACGCGACGTGGTGGCCGTGCCGCTGGGCGGTCCGCTGCGCTCGGTGGTGGTGGGCTCACCCGACTACTTCGCGCGGCATGGCCGGCCCGCGCATCCGCGCGAGCTGGCACAGCACGCGTGCGCGCGCTTCCGCTACACCGGCTCGGGCGCGATCTACCGCTGGGAGTTCGCGCACCCGGCCGGCAAGCAACGCGGGCGCTGGTTCGATGTCGACGTCGACGGTCCGCTGATCGCCAACGAGCCGCCGCCGACGATCCAGGCCGCACTCGACGGCGTGTTGCTGGCGCATGTCCTGGAACCGATGGTGCGCAACCACGTCGCGGCCGGCCGGCTCGAGACGGTGCTCGACGCATGGACGCCACCGTTCGATGGCTTCCACCTGTTCTATCCGAGCCGCCAGCAGGTGCCGCCGAAGCTGCGCGTGTTCATCGATTTCCTGCGCGAGCGCCTGGCCTGACGCGCGCACCCGGCGCGCCGGGTGTGTCGCTCAGCGGTAACGCCAGTGGCTCTCGACCCAGACGTGGTGAGAGGCCCAGTGGCCGGGGACCCAGACGCGGGCGCGGTGGGCCGGCACGACCACGCAACCGGCGAGCGACAGACTGCCTGCCAGCAGCAGGGCGGCGGTGAACAGCGACGTACGACGCATGGGTGGAACCTCGCGTAGGGATGTGAGCGCCAGAACGCCCACGCCCATGGGCCGATGACGCGCCAGCGCTCCGGCCATACCTGCCGTTCAGCCAGGAATCGCGGTCCGTTACACCTGCCTTAGGCGCTGTACCGTGTCGCGGTAGCGCTGTGCGATGCGCTCCTCGTCGTGGTGACGGAAACCGCGCACCACCCAGCGGCCGCCGCACATCACGTCGCGCACCAGCGGCGCGTTGCCGGCGAAGACGAAACTGTCCAGCAGCGCCGGCTCCTCGCGCGCGGCGAGCAGCGGCGAGCCGTCGTCGAGCACCAGCAGGTCGGCACGCCGGCCCGGCTGCAGTGCGCCGACCGGCAGTCCCGCCACCTGTGCGCCGCCCTTGAGCGCAGCCCGCCACAAGGTGTTCCCGACGCTCGCGCCTTCGTGCCGCGCGGCGATGTTGCGATGACGGGTGGCCAGGCGCTGGCCGTATTCGAGCCAGCGCAGTTCCTCCACCGGGGAGACGGAAATGTGCGAGTCCGAACCGATGCCCAGCGTGCCGCCCGCATCGAGGTAGTCGGCCAGCGGAAACAGTCCGTCGCCCAGGTTGGCCTCGGTGGTCGGGCACAGCCCGGCGACCGCACCGCTGCGCGCCACGCGCGCGGTTTCGTCGTCGCTCAGGTGGGTCGCGTGCACCAGACACCAGCGCGCATCGACCTCGGCATGGTCCAGCAACCATTCGACCGGGCGGGCGCCGCGGATCGACAGGCAGTCCTGCACCTCGCCCAGTTGCTCGGCGATGTGGATGTGGATCGGCCCCTGCTGCGCCAGGCCGCTGGCGAGCACCGCCTGCAGGGCGTCCTCCGGCACGGCGCGCAACGAGTGCAGCGCGACGCCCACGCACAGGTCGTCGGCCTCGATCGCGCGCAGGGACTGGAGTAGGCGCAGGTAGGCGTCCACCTCGTGGCCGAAGCGACGCTGCCGGACGCCCAGCGGACGGCCGTCGAAGCCGCCGCGCATGTACAGCACCGGCAGCAGGGTCAACGCGATGCCGGCCTCGCGCGCCGCATCGACCAGCGCCAGCGACATCGCCTCGGCTTGCGCGTACGGGGCGCCGTCGGGCCGGTGGTGCAGGTAGTGGAACTCGCAGACCTGCGTGTAGCCGGCCTTGAGCATCTCCACGTAGAGCTGGGCGGCGATCGCCTTGAGGTCGTCCGGGCCGATCGCGGCGGCGAAGGCGTACATGGTCTCGCGCCAGCTCCAGAAACTGTCATCCATTCTTCCGCGCCGCTCGGCCAGGCCGGCCATGGCTCGCTGGAAGGCGTGCGAATGCAGGTTGGGCATGCCCGGCAGCACCCAGGTGCCGAGCGTCTCGGCCGGACCGTCCTCCACCGCCTGCAGCGTGCCGTCGGCGTCGATGCCGAAGATGCCGTCGCGGGTCCAGCCATCGTCCTGCCACAGGTGGCCGGCATGGCAGCGGCGGAGGCGGTTGGACTGGGTCATGGGCATCTCCCGGGCGAGGCCACCAGTGTAGCGGGGGAGCCTGAGCCTTCCCCTGCCGGATGGGGAATGCCGGATGGGGAAAGGGCCACGTCCGGCCGACGATTCCACCACAAACCGTTTTGGATACTGCCGCCATGCCCAAGAAGACGCCCGAGCAAACCGCCAAGCTGCTGCTGCGCCAGGCCCGGCCGGACGACGTGCCTGCCCTGGTCGATCTCACCGCGCGCGTGTACTCGCCCGAATGGGGCCATTCGGCCGAGATGCTGCGCTCCCAGCAGACCCACTTCCCCGAAGGCCAGTTCGTCGTCGAGTACGCGGGCAAGGTGGTCGGCTATTGCGCGACGTTCCGCATCGACGAGGCCACCGCGCTCAAGCCGCATACCTGGACGCAGATCACCGGCGGCGGCATGGCCTCGCGGCACAAGGCCGACGGCGATTGGCTGTATGGCATGGAGGTGGTGGTGCATCCGGACTACCGCGGCATGCGCATCGGCCAGCGGCTATACCACGCCCGCAAGCGGCTGTGCATGGACCTGAAGCTGCGCGGCATCGTGTTCGGCGGACGCATTCCCGGCCTGGCCAGGAACATCGCTCGCTACGGCAGCGCCGAGAACTACACGCAGGCGGTGGTGTCCGGCGCGCGGCGCGACGCCACGCTGAGCTTCCAGCTTGCCAACGGCTTCGAGGTGATCGGCCTGCTGCGCGCCTACGTGCCCTCGGACCACGAATCGCTGGGCTGGGCGGTGCACCTGGTGTGGCGCAACCCTGCCCTGCTCGACCATCCGGACATCCCCTCGATCCCCTCGCCGAAGCACCTGCCGGACCTGGTGCGGGTAGCCTCGGTGCAGTACCTGCAAAGACGGATCCGCTCGTTCGAGGAGTTCGCCACGCAGGTGGAGTACTTCACCGACATCGCCGCCGACTACAACGCCGACTTCGTCGCCTTTCCCGAGCTGATCACGCTGCAGTTGCTGTCGATCGAGAACGAGGAGCTTTCCGCGGTCGCGGCGATCCGCAAGCTCAGCCACTACACGCCGCAGGTGAAGGAGCTCTTCAGCCGGCTGGCAGTGCGTTACAACATCAACATCATCGCCGGCTCGCATCCGACCGAGCAGCCCAATGGCGACATCCACAACGTCTGCTACGTGTGCCTGCGCGACGGCTCGCTGCACGAACGCGAGAAGCTGCATCCCACGCCCAGCGAGCGCAACGTGTGGAACATCACCGGCGGCGAGAGCGCAGCGACGATCCAGACCGACTGCGGCCCGATCGGCGTGATGATCTGCTACGACGCGGAGTTCCCCGAGGTCGCCCGGCACCTGGTCGACCAGGGCGCGCTGATCCTGTTCGTACCCTTCTGCACGGACGTGCGCGAAGGCTACCTGCGCGTGCGCTACTGCGCGCAGGCGCGCGCGATCGAGAACCAGTGCTACGTGGTGCTCTCGGGCAACGTGGGCAACCTGCCAGGCGTCAACAACTTCGACATCCAGTACGGGCAAAGCTGCATCCTCACGCCCAGCGACTTCCCGTTCGCGCGCGACGGCGTGGCGGCGGACTCCACGCCCAACATCGAAACAGTGCTGTTCGCCGACCTGCGGCTGGAGAGCCTGGCCCGCGCGCGCAATGCCGGCGCCGTGACCAACCTCAAGGACCGGCGCTTTGACCTGTACGAGATGCGCTGGCGGCCGCAGCCGTTGTAGCCGGGGCGGGACCCCTCTCGCATATGGAGACCTGCCATCGCGCGGGGTCTGCGATAATCGCCCGATGCCCGCCTCGAACCCGCGCCTGCAGGCCCTGCTCGGCCACGAATTCTTCGCCCCGCACCAGTGGAAGCGGCGCATCGCGCTGTGGAGCGGCGCGATACTGGTCGCGCTGGCGGCGATCCTGTTCGCCAAGGCCAGCACCTGGGCCTACCAGTTGTTCCTGCGCATCCTGGCGCATGGCGTGTGGATCCCGCTGATCCTCACGCCCGCGGTATTCGGCCTGCTGTCCTGGTCCACCGCCGGCCGCTTCCGCGCCACCCGCGGCAGCGGCATTCCGCAGGCGATCGCGACGCTGCACGTCGAGGACGAATCGTTCCGGAAGAACATGCTTTCGCTGCCGATCGCCGCCGGCAAGATGCTGCTCACGCTGGTCGCGCTCGCCGCCGGCGCCTCGATCGGGCGCGAGGGCCCGACCGTGCACGTGGGCGCCGGACTCTTCTACACCTTCGCCCGGCGCTTCGGTTTCAGCGATCCGAAGGCGGCCTCGCGCTTCATCCTGGCCGGCGGTGCGGCCGGCATCGCGGCGGCGTTCAACACGCCGCTCGCCGGCGTGGTGTTCGCCATCGAGGAACTGGCCGGCACCTTCGAGCACCGCTTCAGCGGCCTGCTGCTCACCGCGGTGATCGTCGGCGGCGTGGTGTCGCTGGGCGTGATGGGCAACTACGCCTATTTCGGTGAGGTGGAGGCCAGCCTGCCGCTGGGCCATGCCTGGCTGGCGGTGCTGCTGTGCGGGGTCGTCTGCGGCCTGCTGGGGGGGCTGTTCGCACGGTTGATCCTGCTCAGCCGGCGCGGCCCGCTGGCGCGCATCGGCGCGCTGCGCGCGCGCTGGCCGGTCGCCTTCGCCACCGGCTGCGGGCTGGTGCTGGCGGTGCTCGGCGTGCTGTGCCACGGGACGGTCTACGGCACCGGCTACGACCAGGCGCGCGCCATCGTGCAGCAGGCGGCGGTCACGCCCGGCGAGAGCTTCGGCCTGGCCAAGCTCGCCGCCAACGTGGTGTCGTACTGGGCCGGCATTCCCGGCGGCATCTTCTCGCCGGCGCTCGCGGTAGGCGCCGGGCTTGGGCAGAACATCGCGCACTTCCTGCCCGGCGTGCCGGCCGCCGCGGTGGTGCTGCTGGGCATGAGCGCATACCTCTCCGGCGTCACCGGCGCGCCGCTCACCTCGGCAGTGATCGCGATGGAGCTGACCGACAACCAGGCGATGATCATTCCGGTCATGGCCGCCTGCCTGCTGGCCCGCGCCGCGTCGTCGCTGCTCAGCCCCACGCCCGTCTACAAGGATTTCGCCGAACGGCTGGTGCAGGAGTTCGAACGCCAGCAGGCCGCCCACCACCTGCCGCCGGAGCCGGTCGAACACGTCGGGCCGAGCTCCGCCTTCGACGAACCGGCCGCTCCCCCCGACACCCCCGTTTCCCGGGAACAGCCATGACCACGCCCCGCTGGGACCACCTGCTGCTCGACGCCACGCTGGCCACCTTCGCCGGCGACCGACCGTTCGGGCTGATCGAACGCGGTGCGCTGGCGTTGAAGGACGGTCGCATTGCCTGGGTCGGTCCCGTCGCGGAGCTTTCCGGCGCGCCCGAGACGCTGGCCGCAACGATCCAATCCCTCGACGGCGCGCTGGTCACCCCCGGCCTGGTCGACTGCCATACGCACCTGGTGTTCGGCGGCGACCGCGCGCACGAGTTCGACCTGCGCCTCAATGGCGCCAGCTACGAAGAGATCGCACGCGCAGGCGGCGGCATCGCCTCGACCGTCCGCGCCACTCGCGCCGCCGACGAGGACGAACTGCTGCGGCAGAGCCTGCCGCGCGCACGGGCGCTGCTGCGCGACGGCGTGACCACCGTGGAGATCAAGTCCGGCTACGGACTGGAGCTGGCGGCCGAGCGGCGCATGCTGCGGGTGGCGCGGCGCATCGGCGAGGTGTTGGGCATCGGCGTGCGCACCAGCTTCCTCGGCCTGCATGCGCTGCCGCCGGAGTATCGCGAGCGGCGCGCGGACTACGTCGCGCTGGTGAGCGACACGATGCTGCCGGCCCTGGCCGCCGAAGGCCTGGTCGACGCGGTGGATGCCTTCTGCGAAGGCATCGGCTTCAGTCGCGAAGAAACCGCGCGCGTGTTCGAGCGAGCCAGGACGCGGGGCATTCCGGCCAAGCTGCATGCCGAGCAATTGTCCGACCTCGACGGTGCGGCACTGGTAGCCGAATATCGCGGGCTTTCGGCCGACCATCTGGAGCACCTCAGCGCATCGGGCATCCGCGCCATGGCGGCGGCCGGCACCGTGGCGGTGCTGCTGCCCGGCGCCTTCTATGCCCTGCGCGAAACCCGCCTGCCGCCGATCGATGCATTGCGCACGCATGGCGTGCCGATCGCGGTCGCCACCGATTGCAATCCGGGCACGTCCCCGCTGCTCTCGCTGCGGCTGGCGGCGAACATGGCCTGCACGCTGTTCCGGCTCACGCCCGAGGAAGCGCTGCGCGGCGTCACGGTGAATGCCGCCCGCGCGCTCGGCCTGTCCGACCGCGGCACGCTGGCGGTGGGACAGCGGGCGGACCTGGCGGCCTGGAACACCCGCACGCCCGCCGAGCTTTGCTACTGGATCGGTGGCGACCTGCTGCGGGCGCTGTGGATCGGCGGCGCGCCGGCGACGCTGTAACTCATCTTCACAGGCGCGGCGGCCCCACGCGAGCCTTCTCCAAGTTCCCTCGCCACTCAGTCGGAAGCGATCGCTCGGCCAGTCCGCCGGGCTCAGTCCTCCGGCGTCTTGGCCGGAATGAAGGGCGACACCGGATCGCTGGCGGGGAAGGTTTCCTCCACCGCCTCGTCGGTCAGCTCGCTCTCGTGTGCCTTGCGGCCCTGCCGCTCGTTCTCGGTCTCCTGGCGCTGCGGCTTGACGCAATCGGGATGCTTGATGTCTTTGCGGTCGTGGCTGGTCATCTTCTGGCTCCGCTGAGTGTTGTCCCATTCCGGAAGGCGCGCGTCGATGCGATTGATGTCGGCCTTGGCGACCTCCTGCATGCAGGAAAGCGCGCGCTGGTTGCGCAAGGTCGTCTGCGAGGCGATACCGTCGGCCGGCACCCATAGCGCAAACCGGCGCATCTGCGCGTCCAGCGCGGTGCGCAGCACGCAGTCGTCGCCGGCGATGCCGACCAGGGCCAGCGCGTCGACCTCGAGCTTCTCCGGCAGCGTGCAAAGCGGCGTTTCGTAGAACGCCGAATGGCGCGGCTTGAGGACTAAGTAGTCCTCTACGCCCGGCAGCAGGCCATCGCTCAACACGCCGCCGCGCGAGCCGACCCGCCGGCAGTGCTCGATGACCTTGGCAAGGTCGGCGTGCCAGCGGCCGAAGTTGTCATTGGCGTAGATCACCGGCAGGCCGTGCGCGTGGTACCAGTCGCGCAGGTGCCCGATCGCGCTGGCCACCGGCATGGCCTGTTCGAGCAGTTCCTCGCCGCCCTCGAATTCGAGGTCGTTGAGCATGTCGACGATCAGCAGGGCGCTGCGTTCCGGCTCGAAGGACGCCTCGTGACCGCGCTGGCCTGTTTCCGCCATCTTCTCTGCCACCTCAGGCCGCTTCGGCCTGCTTCTTCAGTTCGACCTTGCGCCTGGCGAGCTGGTCGCCCAGTGTTTCCAGCGCCTCCTTGCCCATCAGCGCCCTGGCGCGCTTGAACATCTCCTTTTCTTCTTCATCGGCGTGGTGCTCGAACAATTCCTTGAGCACCTTGGCGCGACCGGAAAACTTCTCGCTGTCGACCTCGGTCCGGAGCAGGTCCGGCAACACCAGCTCGCCCGCTGCGCGGTGTTCCTCCAGCGCCTCGAAGTACATCTTGGCGTCGTCCTTGCCGTCACCGGCTTTCTTGAACGCCGGATAGAAGATCTCCTCCTCGATGGCGTTGTGGACCGTGAGGTTGGTCTGGATCTTCTGCAGCAACTCCTTGCGCTTCTTCACGCCACGCGTGGTGGTGCCGGCCAGTTCCTCCAGCAGCGCCTTCATGTTCTTGTGGTCCTGCTTCAAAAGCTCGATTGCGTTCATGCCAACTCCGCTGCGCCCCTGCCTGCCGCACGTTTCCATGCCCGCGGTGAAGCGCGTGTCTTCCCCGGTTAATCGCCGCGGAATGCAAAAAAAAAGCCCCCGCTTTCGGCGAGGGCTTTCGGGACCGCGAGCGGATTCGCTCAGGCGGACTTCTTCTTCGGCGCGGCCTTCTTGGCGGCGGCCGGCTTAGTCACGTTGGTCTTGGCGCCGACCACGGCCGGCTGCGCATCGTGCGCGCGGGTGTTGCCGTAGCTGCCACGATAGGTCTTGCCGCGACGGGTCTTGCGATCGCCCTTACCCATGGGAACTCCTTGATTCGTAATGCGTGAATGGCCCGACATCGTAGCAGCGAAGGGGCAAAGCGCAAGGGGATTCCAGTGCCCGCGAGGTCCTGCCGGGCCGGCACCGTGCGCGCCATCGACGGGGCATGGCCCGCCGTGTCCGCTCAATGGTGTCCGTGCCCGAGACAGTCGCGCGCGTGGTCGGTGCACGGCCCCGCATCCACCTGCACGGTCACGTGCAGGATGCCGAAGCGCTGGCGCAGCAGGCCATGGATCGCAGCGATGGCACCGGCCCCATCGCCGTCGCTCACCTGGGCATGCAGGGTCGCCATGCGCGAGCCGGAGGCCAGCTGCCACACGTGCAGGTGGTGGATGTCGCGGATGGACGCGTCGGCCTGGCGCAGGGCCTGTTCGACCTCGCCCACGTCCAGGTCCTCGGGCACGCCCTCGAGCAGGATGTGTGCCGACTTGCGCAGCAAGCGCCAGGCGCCGCCCAGGATCAGCAGCGAGACCAGCAGCGAGAGCACCGGATCGGCCCAGTTCCAGCCCATGAAGCGCACCGCCAGTGCCGCGAGCACCGCGCCGAACGAACCGAGCAGGTCGCCCAGCACGTGCAGGCTGGCACCGGCCATGTTGACGTCGTCGTGGGCATGGCCGTGCAGGACGCGTAGCACCACCAGGTTGACCAACAGGCCCACCGCGGCCACCGCCAACATCACGCCGGACAGGATCGGGCCCGGGTGCATCAGCCGGGTTACCGCCTCGTAGGCGATGAAGCCGACCAGCACGAACTGGGTCAAGGCATTGACGAAACCCGCCAGCACTTCCAGTCGTCCGTAGCCATAGCTGCGACGCGCGTCGGCCGGGCGCAGCGCAAGCCGCGCCCCGATAAAGGCCAGCGCGAGCGCGAGCGCATCGACCATCATGTGCCCGGCATCGGCAAGCAGCGCCAGCGAGCCGGACCACAGGCCGCCGACGGCCTCGGCCAGCAGCATCAAGAGGGTGAGCAGGAAGGCGACCAGCAGCTTGCGTCCGCGTGCGCCGGAGTGCCCGTGGTCGTCGTCGTGATGCGGGTGCGGGTGGTCGTGCGGCTCGATCATCGCGACATCGTAGGAACGCCCCTTCGCGTTACACAATCACCGCGCGCTCAATGCGCGCAGCCGGGGGCATGCACGTGCGGCTGGCGGCGATCCAGCCGCAGGTTGACGAAATGCGCGCTTGCCAGCAGCACGCCGCCGCAGGTGACCAGCACGCTGTGCAACGTGATCGGATATTGTTCCGCCACCGTGACGCCGAGCAGCAGCAGCAACAACCCGGGAAACGCCAGAAGCAGCGGCGCCGGTCGGTGGTGCCGCCGGTAGCCGTTGACCAGGGTGAGCAGCGCCAGCGCGCACGCAAACACCACGAAGGCCCGTTCGAAGCGATGATCGGCAAGGAATTCCAGTCCCACCAGCGGCAGCATGGCGAGCACGAAAGGCAGCGCCGCGCAGTGGATCGCGCACAGGAACGAGGCGATCGCGCCGAGACGGTCGGCGGCCTGCCATGCGCGGGATGTCGAAGGTCGGTCCATCGGTGAGGTCGGTGGAGGCTGCAAGTGATGTTACATTATAACGGTCCGCCTGTCATGGACCGGCAACCGGTGGTCAACCGGACCGTCGCAACCGCGTTCCAGAATGGCTGAACGCAGGCCGCGGGGCCTGCTCTCCCGAACATCCGGTTTTCCGGTGCGGCAACGTTCCCTCCCCGCCAACGCCGGAAAAACGCGGGGCGCGATACGGGATGTATCGCGCCCCGCACTTTTTCGCTTTCCTGCTCAGCCCTTGCGGCAGTGCTTGCACAGGCCATGGACTTCCAGCGTCTGCGCCTGCGGCCGGAAGCCGAAGGCGCGTGCCTGCGCCTCGATCAGTTCGGCGACACGCGCATCGCAGACTTCCTGGGCGCTGGCGCAGTTGTCGCAGATCAGGAACGGTACCTGGTGCGCCTCGGCCGGATGGTGGCAGGAAACATAGGCGTTGATGGATTCGAGCTTGTGGATGAAGCCCTGCTCGAGCAGGAAATCGAGCGCGCGATAGACCGTCGGCGGCGCCGCATTGCCGTGGCGCTCGCGCAAGTGATCGAGCAGGTCATACGCCTTGACCGGCTTGCCCGCCGCGGCGACCAGTTCCAGTACTTCCTTGCGCAGCGGAGTCAGCCGCAGGCCGCGGTCCTCGCTGGCCTGCTCGACCGCGGCGACGAAACTCTCGGCGTCTTCGACGTGATGTGAGTGGAGCTTGGCTGACACGTTCGACCCATCCGGTTGCTGCCCCCGATGATACCGCTTGCCTGACGGCCACGTTTGCAGGTACGTGGTACGCGCGGCATGGCGGTGCCTTTACCTGGCCTGGGCCTGCTGCGGCTCCTGCCCTGGCAGGCCTTGGGATGCGGCCTGGGCCATCTGGCGAAATGCCTGGTCGGGCGGGACCTGCAGCTCCCCTGACGGGATCCGGGTCCGCAAACTCAAGGTTCCATGGTTCTGCTGCAGGAGCAGATCGCTGCCCGGTCCGATCACGCCGGTCCGCTGATCGGCCAGCAGGCTTACCTGCGTGGAGCCCGCGTCGAGGCGGCCCTGCCCCGCGTGCAGCAGGACTACCGCCGTCGCCTCGTCGAGTTGCGTCCGGGTACGGGGAATGCCGACGTGGGCATAGGCCTCGGTCACTTTTTCGCGCAGCGCCTCGAATTGCGCATGCCTGGGATGATCCGGACTGCGTGGGTCGTAGGCAGGCCATGTGTGGTTGCGCGGCACGGCCAGGTCCGCTGCCTTGGTTTGACTTGCGGTCTGCAGGTGCGGCATGTGGCGACGCGCCCAATCCTGCGAACTCTGCCCGACGCTGCGGCTGGCCGCCTCGTCCGCGGGAATGCTGACCTGCACCTGTGGCAGGTGGTAGTTCACCCGCTGGTCGATCGCCACGGCCTGGCGGTCGGCGCCTTCGCCACGCAATTCGATTCGCTCGATGGCGCCGAAACGTTGGTCCGGGGTTTTGCCGATGTTGTGGGCCGCCACCGCATCGGTCACCGCTGCGGCCAGTCGCTCGCTGTGCGCCCCGTACGGCATCCGGTAGCGGTCTTCCATGTCGTGCACCTTGGCCAGGGTCCGCTCGTAGAACGCGTGCAAGGGATGGCCGGCCTGGCGGAAGTCGAGCAGGTGCGCCGGGACTGGCGCGGGTGGCGCGGCCGGCCGCTCCGCGCGTGGGAGGTTCGCGCCGGTGTCGGCCAGCGTCGTCGTCCCGTGCTCCGCCGTGCGTTGCAAGACCGCCACTGCCTCCGGCAGCGGACCGTACTTTTCCCAACCGTATTCGCGATAGGCGGACGCATAGCGCGACGCGATGGCCGTTGGCGAATGTGCAGCGTTCTCCGCAACGGTCTCTTCGGCAGCACGATCCAGTTCAGCCGCGCGCGCCTCCGTCGCACGCTCGATACTGGCATTGACCATGCCGTGCTCGAGCAGCCCGTGGACGACCCGGCGCGTCCACACATGGGTTTGCGGGTCGCGGTTCCAGAACGCGTCGCGAATGCTGTGCGTGTCGTCGGGCGTGGCCGGTTGCGTGTAGGGATCTTTTGGCCGCGGCGGATGCGCCATGGCGAGCTCGACCGCGGTACGGGATGCCTGGTAATTCAACCGATCGGCCAGCGCCGCATCCGCGGTCTCACTGTGCTCGTGGTACACCGGAAACCCGTCGTTCAAGTGCGTCGCGCCGGTATCCAGTTCGCTGGTGGTACGCGTCCAGCCCCGTTCGGGATTTTCCGGATCGTACGTCCAGGCACGCCCATCCGGCCCGCGCTGGTGATAGATGCGCTGCCTGTCCACGGCATCGGCCAGCCGGTCGCCGGCGACCGCACCGACCAAGGCGCCCGCACCACCGACCACGATGTCCCACGGGCCCGTTTCCGCACCCGCCGTGCCGAATACTTCCGCGCCCAACATCGCCCCGCCCCACATACCCAGGTTGCGTGTGCCGAAGTGGAGTACCTCCGAACGGGCACCGGTATGGTTGCCCTGCTCCCACATTCCGGCGGCCTTGTCGGCACTCGTGGCGAGGTCGTAGACGACTGCAGCGGCGGCCACCACACCCATACCTTTGGCCACGCCAGGGTGCAGGCCCGTCCGCGCCGCCGGTAGATCTATGGGCGCCGTGACGAGCCCGGCGGACGCCAAGTGGGCGCTGCTGATGAACCTTGCGGCATCCAGCCCAAGGGCCGAAGCCACTTCTTTAGAGACCGTAATTCTCGTAATTGAAGGCTCACTGTGGTCGGGCAGTTCGAAGATGCCCTTTGTCGCCGCGTCGATGAATTGCGCCTGCACAGCTGGCAGGACAGCATTAATGCCGCCCCGGGCTCGCAACACGTGCATCTCGGCAACTGAGCGGCCACCCAAGGACAAAGCATGGCCCGACTCCAGGACAGCCGGAACTTCCACTTGCGCCAGCACGCGTTCGAGATCAGCCGCCGATGCCACGACCGTAATATCACCGCGCAGGGAACTGGCAAATTCCCGCGAGGTGGAACCCCAGAGACAATTTTCGACGGAAACGGGGCTGTCGGGCGGAACCTTCGAATCCCCATAAAGGAACGCGGCTGCGGACCGCCGTGCGGTGGCCGTATCCTGCCCTTGCGATCTGAATATTCGTTCCGCTGACGCTCTGATCGCCCCCTCCGCCTCGATAAGAAATTTGGCGCGGGAAGTATGATTTACGAGTGGAAGTCCGGTTTTTTCGGCCAATTCCAATGCAATCGCTTCCGCGTTGGTGCCGCCTACTTTGCCGCTATAAAGGATGCCTCCCGATTTTTCGGCCGTAGCTGGGAAGGCGTTTGCCGCTCGTCGGATTTCTTCGAGTGTGTTGGCCCTGGCTATTTCCTTGACCTCCCCCGCGTAGGCGGTCACCGGGCACTTCCCCTGTGCCCGTTAGACTCCAGAGCCCATCCATCGCGAAAGAGCACCTTTCCCTGGAAGTGGGATCCGGGGTGTTCGGACAAGACAAACGGCCTCGGCTCAAACTCGAGACCGGCCTTTACCAGTTGCAGGATCAGCGACTGGATGGTCTTGAGCTCGCCCACGTCGAAAGTCGTCGAACCCAGACAGGGCCGCGGCATGCCGACGCTGCTCCTGTCGGCGTACCCAAAAGAGACGACCTCGATATTGAAATCGTTCCCGTTGTCCAGAAACACATTGTCGATCTCGCCGAACCACTCACGTCCGGCGATCTCTACCGCAAACGTGTCATGCCCAGCTTCGTCCCAACCGCGGATGCCACCCGAAAACCGCGCTCGCCCTTCCGGGAACCGGACCCATCCAAAGGGTTGTTGGTCACCTTCCATATTCGCTCCGTGATCTTATTGGCGCAGACGGTGCCCCCATCTTCCATTGAAGCGAGCCGGGGTGCTATCGGCGCATTCCTACACGGATGTATTCGACTTTCTCCGTGTTCGACTACGTCATCACGGCAAAGGCGGCGGCATCCTGCGCCGTGGCTTGCGCAGGATGACCAGCCAGCCGATCGGGCCCAGCACGAACGCCCAGGCGATGCCTTCGGCCAGGCGTCCGCGCCACCAGCCCAGCAGCGCGCCGACGGCCAGGAAGAAAAGGTTCCACCAGAACAGCGCGGTCCATGGGACCAGCTCCATCAGGTTGAGGAAGAGGCGCCAGAACGCATCCGGAGCATCGGGATCGACGCCCTGCATGGCGCGGGCAAGGAGTTCGTCCATGCCGCGCCGTCCCCAGCTCAGCCCTGCGCGCGGGCGATCGCGTCGTCGATGCGCTTGAGCGCCTCGGCGCGGCCGGCCAGATAGATGGTGTGGTCGATGGAGGGTGAGACCTGCGTGCCGGTCATCGCCACACGCAACGGTTGGGCGATCTTGCCCATGCCGAGCTCGAGCTTCGCGGCGATTTGCTCGATTGCCTGATGGATGGGCTCGGGCTTCCATTCGGCATCCGCCAGCAGTGCCTTCGCCTCGGTGAGCACGGCGACCGCACTGTCGTTCTTCAGGTGCTTGGCGACAGCCTTCTCGTCCCACTCGGCGATGGGCGCGTACCAGATCCGGGCGCGCTCGACCATCTCCTTCAGCGTGTGCACGCGGTCGCGCAACGCCACGATCACGTCGGCGGGCGCGGGGCCGTTGGCAATGTCCACGCCGGCGCGTGCGAGGTGCCATTCGAACTCGGGCGCGAGCACCTGCGGGTCGTCGCTCTTGAGGTAATGCTGGTTGAGCCAGCCGAGCTTCTCGGTGTCGAAGCGCGAGGCGGCCCGATTGACGTCGGAAATATCGAAAAGCGCGATCATCTCCTCGCGCGAGAAGATCTCCTGGTCGCCGTGCGACCAGCCCAGCCGCACCAGGTAGTTGAGGATCGCGTGCGGCAGGTAGCCGGCATCGCGGTACTCCATCACGCTGACCGAGTTGGTGCGTTTGGAGAGCTTCTTGCCCTCCTTGTCCAGGATCATCGGCAGGTGTGCGAACTCCGGCACCGGTGCGCCGAGCGCGTGGTAGATGTTGATCTGGCGCGGGGTATTGTTGACGTGGTCGTCGCCGCGGATCACTTCGGTGATGCCCATGTCGATGTCGTCGACCACCACCGCGAAGTTGTAGGTCGGCCAACCGTCGGAGCGGAAGATCACCAGGTCGTCGAGTTCGGCGTTGGCCCATTCGACGCGGCCTTTGACCTTGTCCTCGAACACCACCGAACCCTCGGTCGGGTTGCGGAAGCGGATGACGCGGTTGGGATCCTCTCGATACGGCTCGTTGCGATCGCGGTAATAGCCGTTGTAGCGGGGCTTCTCGCCCTTGGCCATGGCCGACTCGCGCATCGCTTCGATCTCGTCCTTGCTCTCGTAGGCGTAGTAGGCCTTGCCCTCGGCAAGCAGCCGATCGGCCACTTCCTTGTAGCGGGCCAGCCGATGGGTCTGGTAGATCGGCGCCTGGTCGGCGGACAGGTCCAGCCACTGCATGGCGTCCAGGATCGCCTGCACCGCCTCGTCGGTGGAGCGCTCGCGGTCGGTGTCCTCGATGCGCAGCAGGAATTCGCCACCACGCCTGCGTGCTTCCAGCCAGCAATAGAGCGCGGTGCGGGCGCCGCCGATGTGCAGGAAGCCGGTCGGGCTGGGGGCGAAGCGGGTGCGGACGGTCATGGGAATCTGCGGATGCGGGGGCAAACGCGGGATTTTAGCCCATACGCGAGCATCGGCTGTTGCTGCTTCAGGTTGCCGGCCAGCCTGGCAGGCCGCGCACCGTCAGCGATGCCAGCCTTCGCACCCCCAGCCGTAGCAAAGGATCGTGTTGGGATCGCGGGGCAAGGCCCCCAGCGCGGCGGTGGGATAGCCGCCCGCCGAGGGCGGCACGATCTGCGGCGCAGGGTCGTCCATGGTGACCTGCGGCGCCGTGTCCGCCGGCGGGCGCCGCAGCACGTACTTGACGATGAACAGTTGGCGGTGCGTGGCCGGCCCCGACTGGGTGGCGTCCTGCGACGACGAGGTGGCCCGTTGCGACTCCATCGCCACGGTCGCCGCAGCCGTGGCCGGCAGTGCCAGTGCCACGAGAAACAGCAGGGATTTCATGTGGCACCTCCCGCGAGCGCTCACTTCACGTGGATCGTAATCCTTTTCGATACGACCGGCGGGTCGAACGGGATGTGATTGGCGTCGCCCAGCTCCAGCTGCAAGGTGTGCGTCCCCGGCGTTAGGTGAAGCACGGTTTCGGTCTGGCCGCCGCCGAAATGGATGTGCTTCTCGTCCTTGGGAATCGGCTGGCCGGCCAACGGCAGGTCGCTGGCGTCCACCAGCAGGTGATGGTGGCCGGTGTGTTCCTTGCTCACGCCGGCAGGGGCGACGCCCATGCCCTTGAGCCCGAAGCGCACGGTCACCTCGCGGCCGACGGTCGCGCCGTCCCTGGGTGCGATGAAGTAGGCCTCGGCACCGACCGGAGCCTTGGTGGTCGGCAACGCAGGCGCCTGCGAGGGCGTCTGTGCGAAGGCAACGGCACCGAAGGCGGCGAACGTGGCGGCGAACAGCATCCGTTTCATGGGCAACTCTCCAGGCTGGGGACAGCAGCCAGTATGCCCTGCCCCCGGATCCTCGTCATGCCCGCGTCACCGGCATGCCATGGGCGCGCAACGCAGCCGCACGATGCTTGGCGCACAGCCACGGGGGCGCCCATGCGCATCGGCATCGTCAGCGAAACCTATCCGCCCGAGATCAACGGTGTCGCCCTTACCGTGCAGGGGCTGGCCATCGGGCTTGCCGCGCGCGGCCACACCATCGAACTGGTCCGTCCGCGCCAGCACCAGCGATCGCCGGTGGAACCCGGGGTCCTGGTACAGGAAGTACGCGGCATGGCGCTGCCACGCTATCCGGGCCTGCGCATGGGCTGGCCGGCGGGTCGCCTGCTGCACGAGCGCTGGCGACGGCTGCCCCCGGATGCGCTGTACATCGCCACCGAGGGACCGCTGGGCCGCTCGGCACTGCGGGCGGCGGGCCGCCTCGGCATTCCGGTGGCCACGGGTTTCCACACCCGCTTCGACGACTACGCCGCGCATTACGGTGTCGGCGCACTGGCACCGGCCGTGCGTCGCTACCTGTGCCGCTTCCACCGACGAAGTGATGCCACGCTGGTGCCGACGAACGCGCTGGCCGACGAACTGCGCGGCCTGGGCGTGGCGAACGTACGCGTGCTGCGGCGCGCGGTGGACTCCGCGCGATTCCACCCGGCGCTGCGCGACGCCAGCCTGCGCACCGCCTGGGGCGCCGATGGCAGCACGCCGGTGGTGCTCTACGTGGGACGCATCGCGCCGGAGAAGAATCTCGAGCTGGCGGTGCAGACCTTCCGCGCGATCCAGCAGCAGGTCCCGGGTGCACGCTACGTATGGGTCGGCGACGGCCCCGCGCGCGCCGCGCTTGCCGCCGCGCACCCGGATTTCCTGTTCGTGGGCACGCAGCAGGGCGATGCGCTCGCGCGGCACTACGCCAGCGCCGACCTGTTCTCCTTCCCCAGCCTCAGCGAAACCTTCGGCAACGTGGTCATCGAGGCGCTCGCTGCCGGCCTGCCGGTGGTTGCGTTCGACCAGGGCGCCGCACGCGAGCATCTGCAGCATGGGAGCAACGGCTACTGCATCGCGCTGGGCGACGAGGCCGCGTTCGTCGCCGCCGCGGTCACCCTGGCCGGCAACCCGGGGCTGATAAGGCACGTGGGACGCGCGGCCCGGGCGAGCATCGAGCGGTTGTCGCCCGCGGCGGTGCTGTCCGATTTCGAGAACCTGCTGCGCGGGCTGTCCCGCGGGGAGCGCCAGACGCATGTCGTCCGCATCGCCCACGCCTGACCCGGCACTGCCGCGCTTCGCCTTCGACCGCCATGTCTGCGTGGCGGCCAACCGCTGGGGCGGACGGCGCGCGGTGGGCTGGTTCTTCGGGGCGATCAGTCGGCTCGGCGACGGCGTGTTCTGGTATGCGCTGATGCTGGCGCTGGCCATCGCCGATGGCTGGCGCGGCCTGCAAGCGGCAGCACACATGGCCGCGACCGGGCTGGTGGCACTGGCGCTCTACCGCCTGCTCAAGCGCTGGACGCGCCGACCGCGCCCGTTCCGCGCCTGTCCGGGCGTGATCGCGCACGTGCCGCCGCTGGACGAGTTCAGCTTTCCATCCGGCCACACGTTGCAGGCGGTCGGCTTCACCATCGTCGCGCTGGCCTGGTATCCCGCACTTACGGTGCTGCTGGTCCCGTTCACGGCGTTGATCGCGGCCTCGCGGGTCATCCTCGGCCTGCATTACCCGAGCGACGTACTCGCCGCGATCGGTATTGGTGGTGTGCTCGGCGGCGTATCGCTCTGGCTCGTCGCCTGCCTCTAAAAGAGCACTGCTCAGTTCCTGCGCAATGCGTACACGGGTGCTTGCCGATCAGTGGGATAGGCCACCTATCCACAGGCTTACCCCAGGCACCTCCACAAGCGCTGTGGAAAAGAAGAGAAGGACGTGTCGCCGCTGGGTAAAAAGGCGCCAGCGCGTCGCAAGTGCCTGTCGACAAAGCGGCCTCGTCGGCTTGTCCACAGGCTTATCCTTAAGACATCCACACCGGCTGTGGAAAACCTTCCCGCAGATACGACGATGCCGCCCATCGGCGGCATCGTCGTCGTACGAAGTGATGCGGTTTTATGCAGCGCGCGGCGCCTTCATCAACAGCCCGAACAACTCGGCGAGCTTGTCGCGCATCTCGCGGCGGTCGACGATCAGGTCGATCGCGCCATGCTCGAGCAGGAACTCCGAACGCTGGAAGCCTTCGGGCAAGGTCTCGCGCACGGTCTGTTCGATCACGCGCGGGCCGGCGAAGCCGATCAGCGCCTTCGGTTCGCCGATGTTGATGTCGCCGAGCATCGCCAGACTCGCCGATACGCCACCGGTGGTCGGGTTGGTCATCACGCTGATGTAGGGCACGCCGGCATCGCGCATGCGCGCCAACGCGGCAGAAGTCTTGGCCATCTGCATCAGCGAGAACAGCGCCTCCTGCATGCGCGCTCCGCCGGTGGCGGAGAAGCACACCAGCGCGCTGCGGTCGGCCAGCGCGCGCTCGGCGGCGCGGGTGAACTTCTCGCCCACCACCGAACCCATCGAGCCGCCCATGTAGGAGAACTCGAACGCGGCGGCGACGAGCGGGCGGCCTTTCAGGCGGCCGTTCATCACCAGCAGCGCGTCCTTCTCGCCGGTGTTCTTCTGCGAGGCGACGATGCGGTCGCGGTACTTCTTCGAATCGCGGAACTTCAGCGGATCGGTCGGTTCCAGGCTGGCCCACAACTCCTGCGTGGAACCCTCGTCGAGCAGCGACAGCAGCCGTTCGCGCGCGCCGATCGGATGATGGTGGCCGCACTTGGGGCAGACCATCAGGTTGCGCTCCAGCTCCGGGCGATACAGCACCGCACCGCAGCCGCCGCACTTCTCCCACACGCCTTCGGGCACCTTGCCCTTGCCGGCGGTGGTGGTGCTTTGCGTGCGCGCACGCGGGGTCATGATTTTCTGGAGCCAGTTCATGAAAGACCTCTTTGGAAACCTTGCCTTCCCGCGAGCCCCGGCCCTTCACCCCGACCTTCCCCGGAGGGGAAACGGAGCCGGGTTACGGCATATCCAGGGCCGCGCGGACCGGTGCGAGAAACTCGCCTGCCCGCTCGGCGATCCCGTCCGCTTCCGTGGTGCCGGCCAGGCGCTCGACCAGCGCGCTGCCGATGACCACGGCGTCGGCGAATCCCGCGATCGCTTTCGCACTCGCCGCATCGCGTACGCCGAAACCGACCGCCACCGGCGCCTTCGCTCCGGCGCGGACCTCGGCCACGCGCGCGGCGATGTCCGCCGTGCTCAGCCGCGCCGCGCCGGTGATGCCGGCGAACGACACATAGTACAGGAAGCCCTCGGCCGACTCGCACAACTGCGCCATACGCGCGGGTGCGGTGGTGGGCGCAGCCAGCAGGATCTGCCGCAGGCCCGCGGCGCGCAGCGGCTGCAGCACCCCCGATTCCTCCAGAGGGCAGTCCACGATCAATACGCCATCGACGCCGGCTTGCACCGCGTCCTGCGCGAAGCGCGCGTAGCCGTGCATTTCGATCGGATTGAGGTAGCCCATCAGCACGACGGGCGTGTCCGCGTCGCGCTGGCGGAACTCAGCAACCCAGCGCAGCACGTCGCCCAGGCCCACGCCTTTGGCGATGGCACGCTCGCTGGCGTGCTGGATCACCGGACCATCGGCCATCGGGTCGGAGAACGGCACGCCCAGCTCGATCACGTCCGCGCCGGCCGCGACCAGCGCGTGCATCAGCGCCACGGCGTGATCCGGCGAAGGATCGCCTGCCGTGACGAACGGGATCAGGCCGGTGCGGCCGGCCGCCTTGAGCGCGGCAAAGCGGCGGTCGATGCGGTTCATACCTGGACTCCCTCGCGCGCAGCGATCGTGTGCACGTCCTTGTCGCCGCGCCCGGAAAGGTTGCACAGCACCAGCGCGTCCTTCGGATACTCGCGCGCGAGCTTCATCGCCTGCGCCACCGCATGGCTGGATTCGAGCGCGGCGAGAATGCCTTCGGTACGCGCCAGCAAATGAAAGGCTTCCAGCGCCTCGTCGTCGGTGACGCCGACGTATTCGGCGCGGCCTGCATCCTTGAGGAAGGCGTGCTCGGGGCCGACGCCCGGATAATCCAGGCCGGCGGAGATCGAGTGCGTCTCGGTGATCTGCCCGTTGTCGTCGCACAGCACGTAGGTGCGGTTGCCGTGCAGCACGCCGGGACGGCCGGCAGCGAGCGACGCCGCATGGTGGCCGGTGGCGATGCCCTCCCCCGCTGCCTCGGCGCCGACGATGCGCACGCCCGCATCGTTGAGGAAGGCATGGAACAGGCCGATCGCGTTGGAACCGCCGCCCACGCAGGCGGTGAGCGCATCGGGCAGGCGGCCGTAGCGCTCCAGCATCTGCGCACGCGCCTCGCGGCCGACGATGGCATTGAAGTCGCGCACCATCTGCGGATACGGATGCGGGCCGGCGACGGTGCCGATGATGTAGAAGGTGTCGGCCACGTTGGTGACCCAGTCGCGCATGGCCTCGTTGAGCGCGTCCTTGAGCGTCTTCGAGCCGGAGGTCACCGGCACCACTTCGGCGCCCAGCAGCTTCATGCGGTAGACGTTGATCTTCTGCCGCTCGATGTCCACCGCGCCCATGTAGACCACGCACTGCATGCCGAAGCGCGCGGCCACCGTGGCGCTGGCCACGCCGTGCTGGCCGGCGCCGGTCTCGGCGATCACGCGCTGCTTGCCCATGCGGCGCGCGACCAGCGCCTGGCCGATGGTGTTGTTGATCTTGTGCGCGCCGGTGTGGTTCAGGTCCTCGCGCTTGAGCAGGATCTGCGCGCCGCCAACATGCCGGGACAGCCGTTCGGCGTGATAGATCGGACTGGGGCGGCCGACGTAGTACTTCAGGTCGCGGTCCAGCTCGGCCAGGAACTCGGGATCCTGGCGCAGACGCTGGTACGCCTCGGTGAGCTCGGCCAGCGGCGCCATCAGGGTCTCGGCGACGTAGCTGCCGCCGTAGGCGCCGAAGCGGCCGTGCTCGTCGGGCCAGCGGTGGAAATCCTGGATCTCGGGCATGACGGCTCCCATCGGAAGTTTCGTAACAGACCTCACACCTTAGCGCCGGCCATGCGCGGCGAAAAGCGAAATGTTCGCACTCATACTTGAGCTAAACTCACAGCATGCCTGACCGCGAACTGCCCTCGCTGCATGCCCTGCGCGCCTTCGAGGCCGCCGCCCGGCTGGGCAGCATGAGCCTGGCCGCACAGGAGTTGCACGTGACGCACGGGGCGGTCAGCCGGCAGGTGCGCGCGCTGGAGGAAGCCCTGGGCCATCCGCTGTTCCACCGCCAGGGACGGGGCGTCGAGCCCACCGCCGCCGGGCGGCAACTGCAGGAAAGCTGTCAGGCCGCGTTTGCGCAGTTGCGTGACGGCTGGACACGGCTGCGCCAGGCGCAGGCGGAGTCGGCCCTGGTCCTGGGCTGCTCGGGCAGCGTCCTGGCGCGCTGGGTGATCCCGCGGCTGGAGCGCCTGCGACACGAGCTGCCGGATCTCAGGCTGCACCTGGCCGCGCAGGAAGAGCCCGATGCCCTGGCGGGCGTGGATGCCGCCCTGTTGCTGGTGACGCCCCCTTGGCCGGCCGCCTGGCAGGTGCACGACCTCGCGCCCGAATGCATCGGTCCCGTGCTCAGCCCGCGCCATCCGGACGTCGAGCGCCTGCGCACACTGCCTGCCGCGGCGCTGGGCGAGGAGCCGCTGCTGTATACCGCCTCGCGTCCGCAGGCGTGGCCGGACTGGGCGCGGGCGATGGGCCTGCCACCGGGATCCATGCGGCAGGCCCAGGCCCTGCCGCATCTGTACTTCCTGCTGGAGGCCGCCGCCGCAGGACTGGGCGTGGCGATCACGCCACAACCGCTGGTGGCCGATGACCTGGCCAGCGGCCGCCTGCTGGCGCCCTGGGGCTTCCGCGATACCGGCGGCCGCTGGGTGCTCGCCACGATGCGCGCGGGGGATGCCCGCGTGGAGGCGCTGGCCACGTGGATTCGCAACGAGCTGGCCAAGCAGTGATGCTGGGTTGGCGCACGGCGCCATCGCGCCGGCCCGCGCCTGATCCCGAAGGAAACATCCGGTTTGCGATTCTGCGCGCCGGCAAGCAGTCGCAGCCGGCAGACCGATGCGCTCAGGTCTGCGTCGCATCCGCGGCGCGCACCGCCGCCAGAAAGGCCGCCAGTCGCGTGGGGTCCTTGATCCCTGGAGCGGATTCGATGCCGCTGGAGACGTCCACGCCCCATGGTCGTGCAACGCGGATCGCCTCGCCCACGTTCCCGGCATGCAACCCGCCCGCGAGAATCAGCGGCTGCGCCAGGTCGCGTGGCATCAGCGACCAGTCGAACGCCTTGCTGCTGCCGCCCGCCTCGCCGAGGCCATGGCCATCCAGCACCAGCCCCGCGGCCTGCGGGAACGCCCGCAGCCGCGGCAGCGCCTCGCTGCCCTCGCCCATCGCAATGGCTTTCAGGTAAGGCGGGCCGAACTGCGCGCACCAGTCGTCGCGCTCGGCGCCGTGGAACTGCAGCAGGGCCGGCTGCACCGCGGCAATCACTTCATCGACGAACGCGGCATCCTCGTCCATGAACAATGCGACGGCGGTGACCATCGGTGGCAGCGCGCGCACGATCGCGCGGGCTTGTTCGATGCCTACCTGTCGACGGCTGCGCGTGGTGAAGATCAGGCCGATCGCATCGGCGCCCAGCTCGGCAGCCAGCACGGCGTCCTCGACGCGGGTCATGCCGCAGCATTTGATGCGGGTCATGCGCTCACCTCCGCGGGCAGGCCCCAGTGCGCTTCGTAGCGCGGCCCCAGGAACGTCAGGCCGGAGGCCGGCGCGGTCGGCCCGGCTACCTCGCGGTCGCGGCCGGCGAGCAATCCGGCCAGCCATCCGACCGGCTGCTGCCCGCGGCCTACCGGCAGCAACGAACCGACGATATTGCGCACCATGTGATGCAGGAACGCATTGGCCTCGATGTCCACCATCACTTGCTCGCCCTCGCGGTGGACCTGCAGACCCAGCACGCAGCGCCGCGCATGCGCGGCCTGGCAGGACACCGCGCGGAAGGCGGAGAAGTCGTGCTCGCCCAGCAGCGCCTGCCCCGCCGCGTGCATGGCCCCCGCGTCCAGTGGCAGCCGCTCCCAGGTCACGTAGCGCGCGTCCAGCGCGGCACGAACCGGACGGTTGAGGATGGTGTAGCGGTAGCGCCGGCTGCGCGCGGAGAAACGCGCGTGGAAGGCTTCCGGCACCGGCTGCGCCCACAGCACCGCCACGCGTGTCGGCAGATTGGAACAAGCGCCCAGTACCCAGCCGCGCATGTCGCGCTCGACCTGCGTGTCGAAGTGCACCACCTGGCAGCGCCCGTGCACGCCGGCGTCGGTGCGCCCGGCACAGGTCACCTCCACCGGTTGCGCGGCCACGCGCGAAAGCGCCTGCTCCAGCGCGCCCTGCACCGTGGCGCCGTGGGTCAGGCGCTGCCAGCCGAGGAAATCGGTGCCGTCGTATTCGACGCCCAGGGCGATGCGCATGCGGGGAATCCTGCGGAACAGCCCGAAAGCGTAGGGTGGGCTTCAGCCCACCGCAACCCAGCCAGAATGAATGGGAGACTGAGCCCACCCTGCTGGCCCAGCCCACGTCGGCTGCGGTGGGCTAAAGCCCACCCTACGTAGGCCGCGAAGCGCAAAAAAACGGGCCGGCATGACCGGCCCGTCGTACAAGCTGTGCAGGACGATCAGCCGAGCGAGTCGATCAGACGCTGTGCCGCATCCCTCTGCATCTGGCTGCCTTCGTTCATCACTTCCTCGAGCATGGCCCGGGCGCCGTCGGCATCGCCCATGTCCATGTAGGCGCGGGCGAGATCCAGCTTGGTGTCGATCGGGTCGTCGCTGAACTGGCCCAGCTCCTGCGGTTCGGCGACCGGAGCGCCGGTTTCGTTCACCGGCTCCTCGAAGTTCCAGCTCGAAGGCGCCGGTTCCGCCGCTGCGGGCTCGACATCGCGCATGACGGTGCGGTCATCGTCCGCTTCGTCGGACTGCGCCTCGGAATGCGATGCGCCGGCCTGCGGCAGCGGTGGCGGGGTGAGGTTGAAGTCGAAGTGGTACTCGCTCACCTTCGGCCGCGCGCTACCTGTGTCGGCTGGCACCGGGGTCTCCTCGGCGTCGCTGGCATAGCTGTCGAGGTCGAACGAGCGCAAGGCGTCCTGGTCGTGTCGATCCTCGTCGTCATGCGAGGCGAAGTCGTCCGGCGCGACATGGCCGGCCTGGGCAAACAGCGGGTGACCCGGCACCAGGTCCTCGCCCATGGCGAGCACGTCCTGCCACTCGTCCTGCTGCGGATCGACGATGTGCGCATGCATCGCTTCGGCCGCGGCCTCGAAGTGCTCCACGTCGCGGCGCGAGTAATACAGGCTCACCAGTTCCAGGTGCAGACCGATGTCGTCCGGATGCTCGGCCAGTTGGTCGAGCAGTTCGTCCTGGTCCGGATCCGCACTGGCTGCAGGCGTGTCCGGCAGGGCGCCGAAGCGGTCCGCCAGTGACGGGGCGGCGGAAGGCGAGCGCGTGGCGGCCGGCTTGCGGCGACGGCCCATCAGCGCGAGCAGGATCAGCAGCAGGATGGCGCCACCGGCCGCAGCCCACACCCACTGCTGCATGAACCAGGGCTCCTCGGCCGGCGCCGACGCAGGCTTGCGCACGGTCGGCTTGGCCGGCTTGCTTGCCGGCTTGACGGCCGGCTTGGCGATCGCCGGGGCCGCAACGCTGTGTGCCGCCGTCGGGCTGGTCGCGGCCGGCGCCGGGTTGACGCTGCCGGCTGCGGCAGGAGTCGGAGCCGCGGTCGCGGCCGTGCTGGCAGCCGCCACCTGGGCCGGCTGGCCGGCGGTCGACGCCACGGCCGGCAAGCCGGCCTTCTTGCGCGCGTCGGCGAGCTTCTGCTGCAGCTCGGCGATCTCGTTGTCCTTGAGCGCGAGCAGCCGCGTGTTCTTGTCGTTGATGTCCTGCAGGTCCTTCAGGCGCGACTTCAGGTCGGCGCTCTGCTGCTGCAGGGTGGTGAGCTGTTCCTGGCTGCGCAGCAGGTCCTGGCGCAAGGCTGCGTCGCCCTTGCCGCTGCCGCCCTGCACGCCTGCACCCTTGCCGCCTTCCTTCGCCGGCACCAGCGCGAGCCGGTCGGCGGAGGTCTCGCCGCCGGGCGCGCTCGAGGCCTCGCCGCGGGTCGCCGCATCGGCCACGGTGGTGGTCGAACGGGCCGCCTCGGCGCGCCAGTCGCTGTTCTGGCGACGGATCTCGGCCATCGCCGCGGCCACGCTCAGCGCCTGCGCTTCCTGGCTGGTCGGCACGCGCAGCACGGCGCCACTCTTCAGCGCGTTGATGTTGTCCTGGTAGAAGGCGCCCGGGTTGGCCTGCTTGAGCGCCAGCATCATCTGCGCGGCGTCTATACCAGCCGGGGTGACCTGGCGGGCGATGCCCGAAAGGGTCTGGCCGCGTTCGACCTGGAACTGTCCGCCCGCCGCCGCGCTTCCGGCCGCGGCCGTCGAACCGGACGTCGCGGGCTGAACCCCGCGCGGCGCACCGCTACGCGGCGCACGCACGCTGGGCGCCGACGGCGCAGTGCCTGGTGGATCGAGCAGGATCGGGAACTCGCGCAGGCTGCGGCCGGAGGCGTTGTCCACCTCGACCAGGAGGTCCAGGTACGGATCGTTGACCGCCACCGCGCTGGTGATGCGGATGACCTTGCGACCGCCCACGTCGACGATACTGAACTGCAGCGGGACGTCGGGCCGCGATCCGGCGAGACCGGCGCGGGCGAAATCCTCCGGAGAGGCGAGGCGGGCGGTGAGGTTGCGCAGCTCCGCCGGGCTGTCGGGTGTGAGCGGGATCTCCGCGAGCAGCGGCTGGCCCAGCGCCGACTTGACCTGGATCTGGCCCATCTCGAGCGCGGCCGCCTGGGTACTGCCCAAGGCCAATGCCAGCAGCATCGACAGTTTCAACGAACGATTCATCGCTTCGATTCCCCCAAACGCCCGAGACGCTTCATGCCATCGCCGCAGGCTGCGGCGACACCGGAACGCGCGTCACTTTAGTTATATAAAAGCCAATCAACAATAGCTGCGGCGACCGCTTAGCGCATATTGCTGCGGCATGTTCTCGTTCCGGACAGGGGTCAGTGACCCGGATCGCCCCCCCGCCGGCGGTCCCGCAACGCCTCGAGCTGGCGCTGCAGTTGGGCGATTTCGAGGTCCTGTTCGGTCAGGCGCTGACTGGCCTGGCGGCTGTGCAGCTCCTGCTCGGAGACCGCCTGCTGCAGTTGCGTGACCTGGGCGCCACGGGCCTGCAGCTGCTGCCTGAGCCGGGACTTGGCGGGCGCCTGCGTTCCCGCCACTGCGGCCTGCTCCGGGCCGCCGTCGGCCAGGACCGGCGACGTGGCGCAGAGCAGCAGCGGCAGCAGGAACCAGGCTTTTTGCATCAGAGATAGTCCTCGATCAGCCGCTCGGCGATCTGCACGGCGTTCAGCGCGGCACCCTTGCGGATGTTGTCCGCCACGATCCACATATCCAGGCCGCGCTCGTGCGAGATGTCCTCGCGGATGCGGCCCACGAACACCGGGTCCTTGCCGGCGGCATCGCCCACCGGGGTCGGATAGCCGCCCGGCTTGCGCTCGTCCATGACCACCACACCCTCGGCCTGTTCCAGCAGCGCGCGGGCCTCGTCGGCGCCGATCCGGTCGCGGGTCTCCACGTGCACCGCCTCGGCGTGGCCGTAGAACACCGGCACGCGTACGGCAGTGGGGTTCACCGCGATGGAGTCGTCCTCCAGGATCTTGCGCGTCTCCCACACCATCTTCATTTCTTCCTTGGTGTAGCCGTTGGGCTGGAACTCATCGATGTGCGGGATCACATTGAAAGCGATCTGCTTGGGAAATTTCTTGCCCGGTTCCACATCCTGGAAACTCAGCAGCGCCGCGGTCTCGCGGCCGAGCTCCTCCATGCCGCTGCGGCCGGCGCCGGAAACCGACTGGTAGGTCGCCACGTTGATCCGCTCGATGCCGACCGCCCGGTGGATCGGCGCGAGCGCCACCAGCATCTGCATGGTCGAGCAGTTGGGATTGGCGATGATGCCGCGCGTGGTGTAGTCGGCGATGGCGTGCGGATTGACTTCGGCGACCACCAGCGGGACGTCGTCCTGGTAGCGGAATTCGGAGGTGTTGTCGATCACCACCGCGCCGGCCGCCGCCGCGCGCGGGGCGTGTTCGCGGCTGACCGAACCGCCGGCGGAGAAGAAGGCGATGTCCACGCCCTCGAAGTCGTAGTCGGCCAGGTTGCGCACGGTCACCTGTTTGCCGCCGAAGGAGATCTTCTCGCCGGCCGAACGCTCGCTGGCCAGCGGTACCAGTTCGCCGACGGGAAAATCGCGTTCGGCCAGGATGCCCAGCAGGGTCTCGCCGACCGCGCCGGTGGCGCCGACCATGGCCACCTTGTAGCTGCTCTTCTTGCTCATGGGATGCGTAATGCCTGTGTCTTCGGGGTTCAGGGCGCCGGCCGCAAGGCCAGCACTTCGGGATTGAGGAGTGAGGGTGGCCGCCCGGCATGCGGACCATGGCCGAACAGCGCCAGCACGTTGTCTACCGCCATCGCGGTCATCGCGCGGCGAGTGTCCCAGGTGGCGCTGGCGATGTGCGGGCTGAGGATGACGTTGTCGAGCGCGCGCAGGGCCGGATGGACGCCGGGCTCGCCCTCGAACACGTCCAGCCCGGCGGCGGCCAGGCGGCCCTCGCCCAGCGCGGCGGCCAACGCCGCATCGTCCACCACGCCGCCGCGGGCGATGTTGACCAGCACGGCGGTGAGCTTCATCTGCGCCAGTTCGGGCGCGCCGATGGCGTGGCGGCTTTCGGCGGTCAGCGGGACGGCGAGCACCAGGAAATCGGACTCGGCCAGCAGCGTGGGCTTGTCCACGTAGCGCGCGGCGCACGCCCCCTCGATCGCCGGCGGCAGGCGCGAGCGGTTGTGGTAGGCCACCTGCATGCCGAAGCCTGCCGCGCGGCGCGCGATCGCCTGGCCGATGCGCCCCATGCCAAGGATGCCCAGCGTGCGGCCGCGCGTGTCCAGCCCCAGCCAGGCCCTGAATTCGGTGCCGTGCCAGTGCCCTGCCCTGAGCCAGCGCTCGGCCTCGCCCATGCGCCTGGCGGCCCCGAGCAGCAGCGCCCAGGTGTAATCGGCGACGCTCTCGTTGAGCACGTCGGCGGTATTGGAAGCGAGGATGCCGGCGGCCGTCAGTGCGGCCAGGTCGAGGTTGTCGTAGCCCACCGCCAGGTTGGCAACGATGCGCAGCCGCGCGGCGCCGGCCACCTCGGCGGCGCCGACGTGCTCCTTCAGGCCGACGATGGCGGCATCGCAGCCGGCCAGTTTCGCCGTCAGTCCGGCGCCGGAGAACACGGTTTCCTCCGGCTCGGCCGCCACTTCGAAATGCGGCTCAAGCCGGGCGACGACATCAGGGAAGGTGGGGCGCGAGATCCACACCCGCGGCTTGCCGGTCATGGGAAATTCCGTAAACGAGAGCTCAGGCGATGCGCGGGGCCACCGGCCCCACGTCGCCGCACTGGGCGCGATGGCGCAGCGCATGGTCCATCAGCACCAGCGCCAGCATCGCCTCGACGATGGGCGTAGCGCGGATGCCCACGCAGGGATCATGTCGCCCCTTGGTGACCACCTGCACGCTTTCGCCGGCGAGGTTCACGCTGTCGCCCGGCACCAGGATGCTGGACGTGGGCTTGAACGCCACCGACACCGTCACCGGCTGGCCGGTGCTGATGCCGCCAAGGATGCCACCGGCTTGATTGGACGTAAAGCCGTCCAAATGCATCTGGTCGCGATGCTGCGTGCCGCGCTGCGAAACGGCGGCGAAGCCCGCGCCGATTTCCACGCCCTTGACCGCGTTGATCGACATCATGGCTGCCGCCAGGTCGCCGTCGAGCTTGCCGTAGACCGGTTCGCCCCAACCCGGCGGCACGCCTTGGGCCACGGCATTGACGCGCGCGCCGACCGAATCGCCGGACTTGCGCAGCGCGTCCATGGCCTTCTCCAGTTCCGGCACCTGCCCTGCGTCCGGCCAGAAGAACGGGTTGGCTTCCACCGCCTCCCAGTCGAAGCCGCGCGGCACGATGTCGCCCAGTTGCGCCAAATGGCCGCGTACGCGCACGCCATGGCGTTCGGCCAGCCATTTCTTCGCGATCACCGCAGCCGCCACGCGCATGGTCGTTTCGCGCGCCGAGGCGCGCCCGCCGCCGCGCGGATCGCGGATGCCGTACTTCTGCCAGTAGGTGTAGTCGGCATGGCCGGGGCGGAAGGTCTGCGCGATGTCGCCGTAGTCCTTGCTGCGCTGGTCGGTGTTGCGGATCAGCAGCGCGATCGGCGTGCCGGTGGTGCGGCCTTCGTAGACGCCCGAGAGGATCTCGACCTCGTCGGCTTCGTGCCGCTGCGAGGTGTGCCGGCTGCGCCCGGTGGCGCGGCGGTCGAGATCATGGCGGAATTCTTCCGGTGCGATCGCCAGGCCCGGCGGGCACCCGTCGATCACGCAGCCGATCGCCGGCCCGTGGCTTTCGCCAAAGGTGGTGACAGTGAAGAGCTTGCCGAAGGAATTGCTGGACATGCCGCGTGCCCGCTGCTGGGAAGCCGAAGCATAACGGCTCGCCGTTGCCGCTGTAGGAACACCTTGGTCGCGGCTGTGAGCGGCGCCCATGTCGCAGGAGCGAGTGGGGCGGTCCCACTCAAGGGCGTTCCTACGAGGCGCCCGCCTGCGTCTTCCACTCGCGGACCAGGATGGCGAACACCACATCGTCCACCCATTCGCCATGCAGCCACAGACTCTCGCGGAAATGCGCCTCCTGGCGCATGCCAAGCGACTGCAGCAAGGCCATGCAACTGGCGTTGCGCGGATCGACCGAGGCGTGGATGCGGCGCCAGCCCAGTGCGTCGAAGCCCTGGTGGAACAGCGCCTGCAGCGCCTCGCGCGCGTAGCCGCGGCCCTGGTGCGCGGGCGCCAGGCTGATGCCGAACTCCACCGACTCGCCCGGCGTGGCCGGCAGGCATACGCCCAGGTCGCCGATCAGCGCTCCGTCCCCACGCAGGCGGATCGCCCGTTGGAACCATAATCCCGGCGCCGGTTCCGCCTGCGCGTCGATGAAGGCGCGCGCCTCCGCGACGCGCGCCGGCCGCCAGCCCTGGTAGCGCGCCACTGCCGGATCGGCGCGGCAGGCGAACAGATCGTCGGCATCCTCGGCGCGGAGGCGATCGATCGACAATCGGGCGGTGATCAGTTCCATGCAGCTCTCTCGCCGCACGGCGTCAGCGGCGCGCGGCGGCCGCGGCGCGGATCGCTGCCGCATGCTCGACCAGGTCGCGCCGCTCGAGCGCGAACACGCCCATCGGCCCGACCTTGAACTCGATCCACACGAACGGCACCTGCGGCAACAACGTGGCCAGCGCATGCTCGCTCTCGCCCACTTCGACGATCAGCAGGCCGTCGTCGGCCAGGTGGTCGGCGGCCTGGTCGAGGATGCGCAGGCAGATGTCCAGGCCGTCCTCGCCCGAGGTGAGGCCGAGCTTGGGCTCGTGGCTGTACTCGCCCGGCAGTGCGGCGTACTCGTCCTCGGTGACGTAGGGCGGATTGGAGACGATCAGGTCGTAGCGCCGGCCATCGAGCCCGTCGAACAGGTCGGACTTGACCGCTTCCACCCGTCCTTGGACGTGCTGGAACACGATGTTTTCGCGCGCCAGCGACAGCGCCTCGTCGCTGATGTCGACGATGTCGACCTGCCAGTCCGGGTTGTACTCCGCCATGGCGATGCCGATGCAGCCGGAGCCCGTGCACAGGTCCAGCGCGCGCTCCACGTGGCGGCCATCCAGCCATGGCACGAAACCCGATTCGATCAGCTCGGCGATCGGCGAGCGCGGCACCAGCGCGCGACGGTCGCTCTTGAACTTGAGCCCTGCAAACCAGGTCTCGCCGACCAGGTAGGCCACCGGCAGGCGCTCGTTGACGCGCCGCTCGATCAGCTCCAGCACGCGCTCGCGCTCGTCGGCGGTAAGCCGGCCGGCGCCGTAGGCCGGCGGGATGTCCGGCGGCAGGTGCAGGCTGGCCAGCACCAGATGGGTCGCCTCATCGATCGGGTTGTCGTGGCTATGACCGAAGGTCAGCCCGGCGGCGGAGAAGCGGCTGGCGCCGTAGCGTATGAAGTCGATGATGGAGGACAGTTCGATGGTCACGGCGGCAGATGGCGGCAAAACGACATGATAGCCGGTCGAATCAGCGGTACGGGTGCGTCCAGGACCCGGCGGCCTTGGCGGTCGCCGTTCTGAGCAGCAGAATACGCCGGCCCCGGAGGGGGGCTGTCAATTAGGGGAAGGGAACATGGCCGGATCGCGTTTTCGCGCGCTGCTTGCAGCGATCGCATTGATGCCCATGACAGCCAGCGCTGTCGGCACATCGAATTTTCTACAGGAACCCAACGAAGTCTTCTATTCGAACTACTACGTCGCACCCAATGACGTCGACGGCGACGGCTTGAGCGACCTGCTCTGGTTCAACGCGCAAACGAGCCAGTTCGCGTACTGGATATCCAGCCAGCAGGACACTTCCCATTTCTATGCGCGTACTTCTTACCGGGTATTCAACATCACCCCAGGCTATCGGATCAGCGGCGTAGGCGACTTCAACGCCGACAAGAGAGCGGACCTGGTGTGGACCAGTGCCCGCCGCGACCTGTACTTGTGGACGGCCTCGGGCAACGGCTTCCAGTCCAGTTACATCGGCACCTATCCCGACGGCTGGAAGCTGGTGGGTGCGGCGGACGTCAACGGCGACGGTGACGCGGACCTTCTGTGGTCCAACGCCAGCAGCTGCCAGTTCGGCTACTGGTTGATGCGCGGAGCGAAACGTATCGATTCGCGCACCATGAGCGTCGCGTGCGGCTACCGCATCGCGGCCATCGGCCATTTTCAGCAAAGCACGCACGTCGACCTGCTCTGGACGAGCGATGCCCGCGACCTTTATCTGTGGGTGGGCACCGCAAACGGTTTCCGATCGCGACAGATCGGTTCGTACGGCTCCCAGGAGTATGTCGTGGCTGCGGCCGAGGCGGGCGATTTCGGCGGGTTGAATGTCTATACCGAGAACGGCGCCGGCCAGTTTACGCAGTACGTCTGGCGGCAGTATTTTTCGGGCGACACCGAAACCATGGATACGTTCGGCGTGGTCCAGAGTTTTCCCGTCACCGACGGCAACTACCTCGCAGCCACTGGCAACTTCGACCAGGGAAACGAGGCCGTCCTGGTGTGGGCCAACGATACCCTCAACGCGAGCGTCACCCCTTCCACCCCCGGCAGCCTGTCGTGGTACTCCGAGACGTTTTCGGATGGAACCGGGTGGAACTACACCTCGGCGTTGGCCAGCTACCCGGCAGGATGGACTCTGGTCGGCAGCGGCCACTGATTGCGCAAGATCCAGACAACGTGACGTACGCCGCCTAGCGGAACGCCGCGTCTCCTGCAACGGGAGGCGCGGCGGGCGGGCTTCGTTCATACTTTCACGATGACTCCGAAGGTTCTGCTCCAATACCTGCTCCCCCACCGCGCCCTGTCGCGGGTGGTCTACTGGGCCACCCGCTGGACCTGGCGGCCGTGGAAGAACTTCCTGATCGGCCAGATCGTGGACCGCTACAAGGTCGACATGGCCGAGGCCGCACAGCCGGATCCGTTCGCCTACCAGCACTTCAATGCGTTCTTCACCCGCAAGCTGAAGCCCAACGCGCGGCACGAGGACGGCGATCCCACCGCACTGGTCTCGCCCGCGGACGGGCGCATCAGCCAGGCCGGGCGCATCGTCGACGGGCGCATCTTCCAGGCCAAGGGCCAGAACTACACGGCTGCCGAGCTGCTCGGCGACGAGGCCGCGGCGGCGCCATATCGCGAGGGCGATTTCGTCACCATCTACCTGTCCCCGCGCGACTACCACCGCGTGCACATGCCGCTGGGCGGCACGCTCCGCGAGACGGTGCACGTGCCCGGGCGGATCTTCAGCGTGGCCCCCTTCGCCGTGGAGGCGATCCCGCGGCTGTTCGCCCGCAACGAGCGGCTGGTGTGCCACTTCGACAGTCCGCACGGCCCCTTCGTGGCGGTGATGGTCGGCGCCGTGCTGGTGTCCTCCGTGGCGACCGTGTGGGACGGCCTGGTGATCCCGCCCTACGCCGCGCACATCCGCCGCAAGTCGTTCGCCGGCCAGGGCATCACCCTGGCGCGATTCGCCGAGATGGCGCGCTTCAACATGGGCTCGACGGTGATCCTGCTGCTGCCGCCCGGCATGGTCGAGCTGGACGAGCTCAAGCCACAGCAGACGGTCAAGTTGGGCCAGCGCCTGGGCCGCCGGCCGTTGCCGAAGGGCTGACGCAAAACGTCATTCTGTGACGTTTTAGGCGTATCCGGGCCGCGACGCTTGGCTATGCTCCGCCGAGTCACAGGCTCGGGGGAAAACCCATGCGATTGATCGTACCGCTCATCGCTTTCGTGCGCGGCCAGCAACTGGAACGCCAGTTCCGCCGCATCGGAAAGAGCCTGGAGGCCCTGCCAGGCACTGCCCGCGCACGGCTGAGCCTGTTGACCCTGCGCGAGATCGGCCAGGCCGCGCGCGGCGAATTTCCCCATCTCTATGGCACCCCGCCGCAGGACCGCTACCTGCCCTGGGGCCGCGGCACCGCCATCGGCTTCACCCGCGCCTGTTCCGACAACCCGGAAGTGGCCCTGCGCGGCATCGCGCTGTGGCTGGCGGTGGCGTACCACGAGACCAAGGATTCGCCCTACGCCTTCGTGCGCTCGCGCCACCGGCAGTTGCTGCGCGTGGTGCGGGAGTTGAAGGACCTGCACGGCAGCGCCGCCCGCGAACGCGAGGACGTGGTGGACAGCTGGATGCAGTCCAGCGCGGCGGCGTGAGCGGGTTGGTGGGCTGAAGCCCACCCTACGACTTCCCGCCGGCCCGCTGAGTGGACTTCAGCCTGCCCTGCCCGGCCACCCTCAACGCCTGCAGGATGGCAAGCGCAGCACCTGTCCTGCGCGGATGTTGTGGTGCTTCAGGTCGTTGATGTCCGACAGCTCGCGCACGTCCGAGCAGCCGAGCTTGTGCACGATGCCCAGCAACGTGTCGCCGCGGCGCACGATGTAGCGCGAATGCGGGCGCACGGTGTGGCGCGGCGCCGGCGGATCGGGCTTGACCACCACCGGCACCACCGCCGAATGCAGGTCGCTGGCCAGGATCGGCCACGGCCCGTCGACGCAGCGCGAGGCATACGCCGCCTCCAGTTCCTTCGGCACCTGCAACTGGCTGCCGGCGGGCTGTGCGACCTGCGGATCGAGCCGCGGGTTGAGGTTGCGCAGGGTGCGAAACCAGCCGTCGTCCATGCCCTGGGCCGAACCCAGACAGATGGTCAGCTCGGACAGCGAGGCGGGACGCTTGAGCGTGATCGTGCCGGGCACGCCGTCGATCTTCGGGAAATGCAGGTTGTAGCTGTCCGGGTGCAGGAACAGCCAGGCCGCCGCCAGCACCGCCGGCACGTACTCGCGGGTTTCCTCGGAAAGCTGGCTGTAGATCTTCGGGTCGTAGAAGCTCACACCGGTCTCGCCGCTGACCATCCGGCGCATGCGGCCCTCGCCGCCGTTGTAGGCGGCCAGCGACAGCTCCAGGTTGTCGTTGAACGCCTTCAGCTGCTCGTCCATGTATTCGGCGTTGGCGCGCGCGGCCTGAGCCGGATCGAAGCGCGTGTCGAAGCCGTCCTGGCTGTTGAGGCCGAAGCGCAGGCCGGTGGCGTACATGAACTGCAGCGGGCCGGCGGCACCCGAACGCGACACCGCATGCACCTTGCCGCCGGATTCCTTGGCCATGATGCCGAACAGCAGCGCCTCGGGCAGGTCCGCCTTCTCGTACTGCGGCCACATCTCGTAGCGCATGTACTGGTAGTTGATCCAGGTGTCGACCAGGTTGGAGCGCCATTGGGTCAGCCACATTTCCAGCGCCGCCTTCACCGCGCCGTTCATGGCGATCAGCTCGGAGAGCTTGTGCCCGCGCAGCAGGGTCACGCTGCGCTGGGCCTGCGGCAGCGCCGCCGCGCCGCCGGTCTCACCGGCTTCACCGGCGACCGTTTCGTCCGGGCCTTCCTCGCCGACCGTGGCCAGGTCGTCGCCGGCGAAGAAGCCGCCATCCTTCAGCCGCAGCAGGCGGTCGAACACCGAGAAGAAGCGCTGCGGGTCGCAGCCGGACGTGTTGCCGCAGCGCGCAGCCGCCTGCTTGAGGCTGTCCAGCGATTGCTTGAGGCTCTGCTCGGAGGCCTGGTCGTCACCTTCGCGCGCCTGTTGCAGCGCAGTCTCGTAGCCCTTGCTGGACTGGTCCAACTGCGCGTAGAGCGCGTTGACGCCAGGTGAGGTGCGTCCGCCCCCGCCGGTGGCGCAGGCGGTCAGCAGAACGAGCCCGGCAGCCAGCGGCGCCAGGCGGAAACGGTGGGCAAGGGTAGACAACGGCATGACGAAAGCTTGACGGCAGGAATACATTCACCATAGCGCATGCAGCCACGATGCCAAAGCCGCGATGCCTGCCCGGCACACGAACTGCGACCGGCGTCCGCTTGGCTACAATCCGGCCTCCACTGCACGGAGCGCCTCGCATGTCCGACATCCTGATCGGCCGCAACGACACCACCGACGTCAGCCTGCAACCGCGCTACGGCAACCGCCACGGCATGGTCGCGGGCGCCACCGGCACCGGGAAGTCGGTCTCGCTGATGGTGCTGGCCGAAGGCTTCTCGCAGCTGGGCGTGCCCTGCGTGCTGGCCGACGTGAAGGGCGACCTGGCCGGGCTCGCGTTGCCGGCGAGCGAGCCCGGCGACAAGATCAAGGCGCGACTGTCGAAACTCCGTCTCGCCGACTGGCGGCCGCAGGCCAACCCGGTGATCTTCTGGGACCTCTACGGCAAGCGCGGCCATCCGCTGCGCACCACCATGAGCGAGCTGGGCCCTACCCTGCTCGGCCGCGTGCTGGAACTCAACGACACCCAGCAGGGTGTGCTGGAGATCGTGTTCAAGCTGGCCGACGACAACGGCTGGCTGCTGCTGGACCTGGCCGACCTGCGTGCCCTGCTCGCCTTCGCCGCGGACAACGCCAAGGACATCTCCACCCATTACGGCCTGGTCGGCAGGACCAGCATCGCCGCGATCCAGCGCGCGCTGCTGGCGCTGGAACAGGCCGGCGGCGAAGGCTTCTTCGGCGAGCCCGCGCTGGAGCTGGCCGACCTGCTGCGCCAGGACATGAGCGGGCATGGCGTGATCAACGTGCTGGCCGCCGACCAGTTGATCCTCAAGCCCCGGCTTTACGCCACCTTCCTGCTGTGGCTGCTGTCCGAGCTGTTCGAGCAGTTGCCGGAAGTGGGCGACCTGGAGCAGCCCAAACTGGTGTTCTTCTTCGACGAGGCGCACCTGTTGTTCGACGACTGCCCGCCCGCGCTGCAGCAGCGCGTGGAGCAGGTGGTGCGCCTGATCCGCTCCAAGGGCGTGGGCGTGTACTTCTGCTCGCAGAACCCTGACGACGTGCCGGAGGAGATCCTCGGCCAGCTCGGCAACCGCATCCAGCATGCGCTGCGCGCGTTCACCCCGCGCGACCAGAAGGCGGTACGCGCGGCCGCCGAAACCTTCGCGCCCAATCCCAGGCTCGACGTGGCGCAGGCGATCGGCCAGCTCGGCGTGGGCGAGGCGCTGGCCTCCACCCTGCGCGAGGGCGGCGTGCCCAGCCCGGTCGAGCAGGTGATGGTGACCACGCCGCGCTGCCGCATCGGCGCCATCACCGACGCCGAGCGCAGCATGGTGCGTCAGCGCTCGCCCGTCGGCGCCAAGTACGACACGCCCATCAACCGCGATTCGGCGGCCGAGATGCTCGCCCAGCGTGCCCAGGCCAAGACCGCCGATGCAGCGGTTGTCGCAACGGCGCCGGCAGGCGCGCAGAACGATGGCGCCTGGGGCGGCGCCGTGCACGACGCACTGTTCGGCACCAAACGCCGCCAGGGCATGATCGAGACGATGGGCAAGCAGGTCGTGCGCACGATGGGCAGCCAGCTCGGCCGGCAGATCCTGCGCGGCGTGCTCGGCGGCCTGCTCGGCGGGCGCCGATGAGCCGTTGGCGCCCACCCGCGCCATCCTCCACCGCGATCGTCACGCGGGAGGGTTTCGAGAAGCTCAAGGCCGAGCTCGACCACCTGTGGCATACGTTGCGCCCGGAGGTGGTCAAGGCACTGGCCGCGGCCGCGGCCGAGGGGGACCGTTCGGAAAACGCCGAGTACACCTACCGCAAGAAGCAGTTGGGTGAGATCGATCGGCGCGTGCGCTACCTCAGCAAACGCATTCCCCTGTTGAAGGTGGCCGAAGGTGCGCCGGCGGACCGCGGGACGGTGTTCTTCGGCGCCAGCGTGGAACTGGAGAACGTCGACAGCGGCGAAGCGGTGCGCTACCGCATCGTCGGTCCCGATGAAACGGACGCCAGGCGCGGCTGGATCAGCGTCGATTCGCCGCTGGCCCGCGCGCTGCTGAAGAAAAAGCTGGATGACGAGTTCGAAGCCGAACTTCCGGCCGGCCGCACGCGCTTCGCGGTGATTGCGGTGGACTACACGTTCGATTACCCCAGGTCGGGCTGAGAGCCGAGCGCGGCCAGCTCCTGGCCCACGTAGACGACCAGGAAAAGCCCCAGCAGCACCAGGATCGCCGCCAGCAGCTTCTCGCCGACCGGACCGGCGTAAGCCTCCATGCGCTCCTGCGCGATGTCGCGGCGATTGCGCAGGAAGCGCGCCGAGGCGAGCAGGATGATCAGCGCACCGAACACGATCAGCAGCAGGCCGACCCATTCGGTGGTGCGCAGGTGCAGATGCAGCCGGTGCGCCGCGCGCGAGGCGTTGGTCGAGGCGTAGGTGAGGAACAGGTCGAAGCGCTCGACCAGGAAGCCGAACGCCATCACCGCGATCGCGGTGCGTACCCAGGCCAGGTAGGTGCGTTCGTTGGCGGCGTGGTCGTTGAAGCGCGGAATCACGCGGTCGCTCCACGGTATGGGGACGGCCACTGTGCAGGCGGCGGCGTCAAGAGCCCGTGGGGCGGCTCCATCGTGGCCGGCCCTGGATGACCAACGGCTGGGGATAGGCCCGCCCGGCGCGCAACGGCTGGTAACACGGCGTCGTTAGATGGAACGCCTCGCTGCCGTTGTCACCATGCCAGCCGGGAATGCCCGACAGCGGCAACGGCCGCAGCTCCTGCGGATCGCGCAGCAAGCGCCCGTCCGCAATCGCGCAGGCGACCCGGTCGCGGGCAAACCGCGCATCGCCGACCACCGCGATCGCCTTGCCCACCAGCAGCCGGTCCGGCGAGAGCGCGTGTTCGAGCAAGGCATGGCCGAACACCACCAGTTCCAGCGAACCATCCAGCCATGCGTCGCGGTGACGCCAGAACAGGCCGTGCCAGTCATGCGCATCCCACAGCGGCAGCAGCGCGGGATCACGCAGGGACAGGATCACGCCCGCCTCGTCGAAATGCGTGAGCGCGCACTGCGGGCGCGTGCGCCGTTTCGGCCCGGCCTGGGCCAACTCGGCGACCTGTTGCGCGTTGAGCGCGCGCTTGAGCGCCGGATGGCACAGCCACACCAGTGCATTGAACAGGTCGTGCCAGTTGCGCTCGCGGGTGGCGATGGCGCCGGTCTCGGCGATGCGCTGTTCGTAATGGCGGCCATCGGCCAGCAGCGCCGGCGTCTGCGCCACGAAACGCTCACGCGAGCCCGGCGGCCAGCGCGCATCGAGAGCCTCGATGGAAGGCCAGTCCGGCCCGTGCAGCAGGTCCGCGTACGCGCTCCACCCGGCCAACGGCGACTGCGCGAACACCGCCGGATCGATCGCCTCGCGCGCCGGCGCGACGTGGCGCATGGGCGGCTAGACGACCTTGAGCAGCGGCTGCGCCAGGCACGCGTGCAGGTCGTGCTCGTCGGCGTCCTCGACCACCACCTGCACGAACTGGCCGGGCTTGAGCCCCTGGCCGTCGGCGATGTGCACCACGCCGTCGATCTCCGGCGCGTCGGCCGACGAACGCGCGACCGCGCCGTCGGCACCGGCCTCGTCGACCAGCACGGTGAGCGTGCGGCCGAGCTTGCGCTGCAGCTTGGCGGCGGAGATTTCCGCCTGCACCGCCATGAAACGCTCCAGCCGGTCTTCCTTCAGTTCCTCGGAGACCGGATCGGGCAGCTCGTTGGCGCGCGCGCCCTCCACCGGCGAATAGGCGAAGGCGCCGACGCGGTCGAGCTCCGCCTCGCGCAGGAAGTCGAGCAGCTCCTCGAACTCGGCATCGGTCTCGCCGGGGAAGCCGACGATGAAGGTACTGCGCAGGGTGATGTCCGGCACCGCGGCGCGCCAGCTGCGGATGCGCTCGAGCGTCCTGTCGATGTTGCCGGGGCGCTTCATCAGCTTGAGGATGCGCGGGCTGGCGTGCTGGAACGGGATGTCCAGGTAGGGAAGGATTTTCCCCTCGGCCATCAGCGGCATCACCTCGTCCACGTGCGGGTACGGGTAGACGTAATGCAGGCGCGTCCACACGCCCAGCTCGGACAGGCCCTGGCACAGCTCGGTCATGCGCGTGCGGTAGGCCTTGCCGCGCCACTCGCGCTCCGCGTACTTCAGATCCACGCCGTAGGCACTGGTGTCCTGCGAGATCACCAGCAGTTCCTTGACGCCGCCCCTGGCCAGTTTCTCGGCCTCGAGCAGCACCTGGTCGACCGGACGCGAGACCAGGTCGCCGCGCATCGAAGGGATGATGCAGAAGCTGCAGCGGTGGTTGCAGCCTTCGGAGATCTTCAGGTACGCGTAATGCCTGGGCGTCAGCTTGACGCCCGTGTCGGGGATGATGTCCAGCAGCGGATTGCGCTGCGGCGGCAGCGCCGTGTGCACCGCACTCATCACGCTTGCATAGTCCTGCGGGCCGCTGATCGAGAGCACCTCCGGATAGGCTTCGCGGATCAGCTCCGAGCGCTTGCCCAGGCAGCCGGTGACGATCACCTTGCCGTTCTCGTGCAGCGCCTCGCCGATCGCGTCCAGCGATTCCTGCACCGCCGCATCGATGAAGCCGCAGGTGTTGACCACCACCGCGTCGGCCGCCTGGTAGCTGGGCACGATCTCGTAGCCCTCGACCTTGAGCTGGGTGAGGATGCGCTCCGAATCGACCAGCGCCTTGGGGCAGCCGAGGCTGACGAAACCGATCTTGGGGGAAGCCTGCGACATGGATTGCTACCGGAAAATGCCAGGAAAACCAGCCGGAAACCCGGCCGTGAAAACGGGCAATTATACGTGAGCGGGCGGCTCACCACCGGGCCGGTATGCTTGGCGCTTCAGCAACATGCAGGAGCCGTCCAGCCATGGGCCAGTCGATCAACATTCCCACCAGCGGCACGCAGTGCATCGGCGGCTACCTCGCCAGGGCCGAAGGCAAGCCCAAGGGCGGCGTGGTGGTGATCCAGGAGATCTTCGGCGTCACCGCACACATCCGCGACGTGGCCGACCGCTTCGCGGGCGCCGGCTACACGGCGATCGCGCCGGCGTTCTTCGATCATCTGGAAAGCGGGCTGGAACTGCCCTACGACGACAGTGGCATGGCACGCGGCAAGAACCTGGTCACCGAGCTGGGGCTGGAGCGCGCGGTGGAAGACGTCGCCAGCGCCGCCGAGGCGATCGCCTCGGCCGGCCGCATCGGCACGGTCGGCTACTGCTGGGGTGGCACCGTGGCGCTGCTCGCCGCGCTGCGGTTGGGGCTGCCGTCGGTGAGTTACTACGGCGCGCGCAACCTCGCTTTCCTCGGCGAGACGCCCAAGGCGCCAGTGATGTTCCATTTCGGCGAACGCGACAGGAGCATCCCGCCCGAAGCTGTCGCCAAGCATCGCGAGCGGCTGCCGCAGATGGACGTCTTCACCTACCCGGCCGGGCACGCCTTCAACCGCGACCACGATCCGCATTACGACGAAGCCAGTGCCACGCTGGCCTGGCAGCGCACGCTGGCCTTTCTCGACAGGGAGCTGGCGGGCGCATGAGCAGCATCGGCTTCCTGCTCGACCCGCGCCTGGCGGCCGACACGCTTCCGGTGGCGCGGCTGGACCTGTGCGAACTACGTCTGATGAACGACGAGCGCTTCGCCTGGCTGGTGCTGGTGCCGCAGCGCGCGGGGCTGGTCGAGATCGCCGACCTGACGCCCTCGGAGCGCACGCTGCTGTGGCACGAGGTCGAGCGTGCGGGCGCCGCGCTGCGCGCGGTGGCGCCGTGCGACAAGCTCAACCTGGGCGCGCTGGGGAACATCGTGCGCCAGTTGCACGTGCACGTGGTGGCGCGGCGCGAGGGCGACGCTGCGTGGCCGGGGCCCGTGTGGGGCAACGGGCCGGCCGAGCCCTATCCGGAAGCCGCACGCATGTCGCTCGTCGGGGAACTGCAGACCGCCCTGTCGAGCCCGTAGCACGCGGAGCGTGCTACCGGAGTTCCCGGACCTCAGTGCTGGTCCTGGTCCATGCTGCTGCCCGCGGCGGATTTGCCCTGAAGCTCGTCACTCATCTTGACCGGGGCGTGGTAGTCCTCCAGCGCACGCGCCTTGGTCTCGACCGGGTTGATCTTTTTCAGCGTACCGCCGTCGTCGTAGTACACGACAAAACCGTAGTCCAGCTGCATGCGTGCCATGAACTGCAGGTGCGCCTTGCGGATCTTCGAGTCGTCGCTGGGCATCAGCAGCACGGTCTTGGGCAGCTTGCCGACATCCTTCAGATAGGCGAAGTGACTGCCGGTATCCAGTGCGGAGAGTACGGCGCCGTCGACCAGGAACTGGCCGCTCTTGTAGGCCTCGATGGTGGTATCGAATTCGCCCTTGGATTGCGCGATGGCAGCCTCGTCCTTGACGCTGCCGCGGTGGCAACCACCCAGCACCAGCAGGGTGCCCAGCAGGAGCGCCGCGCCGGCGCGGTGGAACATCGTCGTGAAGCGGGTCATGCGGATCTCCTGGGTCGAACCTTGGGGAACCGTCGCAGTGTAGCGCCGGCGGGGGCGCACCGACCGGTCCCGGCCGACGCGGTTCATGCAGCCGCTCAGGTACGCGGCAGGGTCACGCCCTGCTGGCCCTGGTACTTGCCGCCGCGGTCCCGGTAGCTGGTCTCGCATTCCTCGTCGGACTCCAGGAACAGCATCTGTGCGACGCCTTCGTTGGCGTAGATCTTCGCCGGCAGCGGCGTGGTGTTGGAGAACTCCAGCGTCACGTGCCCCTCCCACTCCGGCTCCAGCGGCGTGACGTTGACGATGATGCCGCAGCGCGCGTAGGTGCTCTTGCCCAGGCAGATGGTCAGCACGTTGCGCGGGATGCGGAAGTACTCCACCGTGCGCGCCAGCGCGAAGGAATTGGGCGGGATGATGCACACGTCCGCTTCGATGTCGACGAAGCTGGTCGGATCGAACGCCTTCGGATCGACGATGGTCGAGTTGATGTTGGTGAAGATCTTGAACTCGCGCGCACAACGCACGTCATAGCCGTAGCTGGAGGTGCCATAGGACACCAGCTTGTCGCCGCCGCGCAGCTTCACCTGGCCCGGCTCGAACGGCTCGATCATGCCGTGCTGCTCGGCCATGCGGCGGATCCACTTGTCGGACTTGATGCTCACGCTTGCGCTCCATCGATGGCCCGGTCGCCGGGCGCAAAGCGGGAAAAATACACGGTCCGGCAGGCTCGGCGCCAGCCGGTACGAAAGGCTGCAGGGCGGGCATTAACTATTGGGCGGCGGCAAGGGGGACCGGCCGACGCCACTTACGCGAACAGCGCGTGCTCCAGCGCGGCCAGCAACCCATGCAGTTCGGCGCAGCGCTCGGGGCTGGCCAGCACGTCCTCGCGGGTGCAGCCGGCACCGGGCAGCGCCACGTTGCCCGAGGCTCCGCCCAGCACGCGCGCCGACATCGTCTGCAGGATCTCCGCCAGCGCGTCCTGCGCGTGATGCGAGCCGCGGCCGGAGGCGTTGAGCAGCGCCACCGGCTTGTCCGGGAGTTCCAGGCTGCCGACCAGCCAGTCCAGCAGGTTCTTGAAGACGCCCGGCACGCCGTGGGCGTACTCCGGGCAGGCGATCAGCAAGGCGTCCGCCTGCCCCACCTTCTCGCGCAGTGCGAGCACGACCGCAGGAACGGCGACGGTTTCGACATCCGGATTGAACGGCGGCAAATCGCCCAGGCCGTCGTAGATGACCAGTTCCAACGTCGATGGCGCCAGCGCCTGCGCCGCCTGCAAGGCCGCGGTGTTGGCCGAGCGCTGCCGCAGGCTGCCGGAAAGGCACAGCACCGTCTTGCGGGCGGCGCTCATGCCGAAGGCGCGTTCTGCACCACGATCTTGCCCAGCCCCAGCGACTTGTTGCGCGGCTGGCGCGACAGCCGCCCGGCCGCGTTGCGCGCGATCTCGCGGTAGCGCGCGGCCAGGTCCGAATCGGGCATCGCGGCCACGGTGGGCGTGCCGCCGTCGGCCTGCTCGCGGATGCGGATGTCCAGCGGCAGCGAGCCCAGGTACGGCACCGCGTATTTCTCGGCCATGCGTGCGCCGCCGCCGGCGCCGAACACGTGCTCCTCGTGGCCGCAGTTCGAGCACACGTGGGTGGACATGTTCTCGACCAGGCCGAGCACCGGCACCTCGACCTTCTCGAACATCTTCAGCGCCTTGATCGCGTCGAGCAGCGCGATGTCCTGCGGCGTGGTGACGATCACCGCGCCGGCCACCGGCACCTTCTGCGAGAGGGTGAGCTGGATGTCGCCGGTGCCGGGCGGCAGGTCGATGACCAGGTAGTCGAGCATGTCCCAGCGGGTGTCGTTGAGCAGTTGCATCATCGCCTGGGTGACCATCGGGCCGCGCCAGATCATCGGCGTTTCCGGATCGACCAGAAAGCCGATCGACATCGCCTGCAGGCCATGCGCCTGCATCGGAATGATGCTCTTGCCGTCGGGCGACTGCGGCTTGCCTTCGATGCCCAGCATGCGCGGCTGGCTGGGGCCGTAGATGTCCGCGTCCAGCACGCCCACGCGCGCGCCCTCGGCCTTGAGCGCCAGCGCCAGGTTGGCCGAGACGGTGGACTTGCCGACGCCGCCCTTGCCGGAGGCCACCACGATGATGTTCTTGACGTTTGGCAGCGGCGCCAGCACGCCCTGTACCTTGTGCGGCTGGACGCGGCTGGCGACCGACACGCTGGCCGCTTCGATCGCCGGATCGGCCTCCAGCGCCTGGCGCACGCGGTTGGTCAGCTCGTCGATGGCCGAAGCGGCCGGGTAACCGAGCTGGATGTCCACCGACACCCGCGCGCCATCGACGCCCACCGCGCGCACGGCATCGGCCATGGAGGCGTCGGTATGCGGGTCGATCAGGCCGCCGAGCAATTGGCGCACGCGCGCTTCGTTCACTTCGCTCATGGGAAAGCACTTCGTTCGTGGGTCGCCGATTATGCCAGCCGCGGCACCTTTCCCGCCTGATGCAGGTCAGCCACGAAGCGTTGCGCAACGCAGCTTGACGGCCCCGCGGGCGCTCGTCAGTCTCACTACCGTACGCTTTCGTACGGGAGGGCAACCATGAAGCCATTGTTCCGCCTGGCGCTGTTCACCGGCCTGCTGCTCGGCAGCGCCGCCGTCTACGCCGCCAACGACACCCCGGTCGGCACCTGGAAGACCATCGACGACACCACCGGCAAGCCCAAGTCGATCGTGCAGATCACCGAACAGAACGGCGAACTGCAGGCGAAGGTGCTCAAGGTGCTGCAGTCGGACGAAGGCCCGAACCCGATCTGCCGCAAGTGCGACGGCGAGCGCAAGGACCAGCCGGTCGAGGGCATGACCATCATGTGGGGCGTCACCCGCGACGGCGACGTGTGGGACGGCGGCAAGATCCTCGACCCGCACAACGGCAAGACCTACAAGGTCAAGCTGAGCATGCTCGAGGGTGGACAGAAGCTCGACGTGCACGGCTACATCGGCTTCGCGCTGCTGGGCCGCAGCCAGGTCTGGGAGCGCCAGGAATAAACCCGCTCCGGGCGGCGGGACGGGCCACGCCCCATCCCGTCGCCCACGTCGTTCAATCGAACGCCATGTTGTCGATCAGCCGCGTGCCGCCCAGCCGTGCGGCGATCAGCGCCACCAGGCCCTGGCGTTCGTCGTCGGCCGGTTCGGTTAGATCCTCGGCACGGCGGATCACCGCGTAGTCCGGCGCGAACCCCGCGCGTTCCAGCGTCGACGCCGCGGCCTGCTCGATCACCCTGCGCGCGTGGCCCTTCTCCAGCAGCTCGCGCATCTTCAGCAACGTCTCGTGGATCTGCGGCGCCAGCGCGCGCTCGCCGACGGACAGGTACTGGTTGCGCGAGCTCAGCGCCAGGCCATCGGCGGCACGCAGGGTCGGTGCGGCGACCACCTTCAGCGGCAGCGCCAGGTCGCGCACCATCCGCTCGATCACCTTCAACTGCTGAAAATCCTTCTGGCCGAACACCGCCACGTCCGGCTGGACCAGGTTGAACAGCTTGCACACCACGGTGGCCACGCCGTCGAAGTGGCCGGGACGGTGCGCGCCTTCCAGCGTGTCGGTGATGCCCGGCACGTGCACGCTCACGCTCTGTGCCGCACCGAACGGATAGATGGTGGCGACATCGGGCGCGAACAGCAGGTCGCAGTCCATCTCGGCGAGTCCGGCCTGGTCCTGCGCGAGCGTACGCGGGTAGCGCTCGAAATCCTCATTCGGGCCGAACTGGGTCGGGTTGACGAAGACGCTCGCCACCACGCGATCGGCGCGCGCGCGCGCCAGCTTGATCAGCGAGTGGTGGCCCTCGTGCAGGTTGCCCATGGTCGGCACGAAGCCCACCGTCTGGCCCTGGATGCGCCAGCCGCGGATGGTCGCGCGCAAACCGGCGGCGTCTTGCACTGTCTGCATGGCGTTGGTTCCCGGAAAGGGGATCAGTCGAAGCTGTGTTCCGGCGCCGGGAAGGCGCCGCTGCGCACGTCCTCGGCGAAGGCGGCAAGAGCCGCTGCGACAGAATGGCGGCCGGCAAGGAAATCCTTGCTGAACTTCGGCCGTTTGCCCGGCGTGATGCCCAGCAGGTCGTAGATCACCAGCACCTGGCCGTCGCAGTGCGGCCCGGCACCGATGCCGATCACAGGGATCTCCAGGGCGCGGGTGACCCGCTCGCCGAGCGCGCTGGGCACGCCCTCGAGCACCAGCAGGTCGGCGCCGGCGGACTGCACCGCGAGCGCCTCGGACAGCACGCGGTCGGCCGCCTCCTGCTCGCGCCCCTGGATGCGGAAGCCGCCGAACTTGTGCACCGACTGCGGAGTGAGCCCCAGGTGTGCGCATACCGGCACCGCCCGCGCGCCGAGGGTAGCGATGGCATCGAGGATGTGCGGTGCGGCGCCTTCGATCTTCACCGCGGCAGCGCCCGCCTCGCCGACCAGGCGCGCGGCGGCCTCGAGCGTGTGCGACACGTCGCGGTCGGCCATGAACGGCAGGTCGGCGATCAGCAGCGTGGCGTTGAGCCCGCGCGCCACCGCGCGGGTGTGGTAGGCCATTTCGTCCAGCGTGACCGGCAACGTGCTGCGGTGGCCCTGCACGACCATGCCCAGCGAATCGCCGACCAGCGCCACGTCCACGCCCGCAGCCTCCAGTTGCCAGGCGAAGCTGGCGTCGTAGGCGGTCAGCATCACGATCTTGCGCCCCTGCGCCTTCATCGCGCGCAGGCCCGGCACGGTGACCGGCTTGCGGGCGGGAACGCTGGCGTTGTCGACGTACACGGCAGTTCCTTGCGGGAGCGGGCAGGCGATTATCCGGCCCCCGGTCGCGCAGGCCAAGCGCTGGCGGGAAACGCTGTCGGGCGGGCTTCAGCCGGGCTCTTCGACAAAGCGATACCGGCAGCCCGGCCCGGGCTGCCTATGGTTCGACGACGCAACCGGCGGCGTCGGCAGCGGCCAGCAGCGCATCCACCCGGCCCTGTCCGGGCAGCTCGAGTTCCGGCGCCAGCTCGGCCAGCGGCAACAGCACGAAGGCGCGCTCGCCGATGCGGGGGTGCGGCAACGTCAGGCGCTCGTCGCGCAGCGTCACACCCTCCATGTGCAACAGGTCCAGATCCAGCGTGCGCGGTCCCCAGCGTTCGCCCTCGCGCACGCGTCCGGCGGCGCGCTCGATGTCGAGCAGCGCATCCAGCAACTCGTGCGGCGCCAATGCGGTTTCCAGCTCGGCGGCGGCGTTGAGGAACGGTGGCTGCTCGCGCAACCCCCACGGCGGCGTGCGGTAGAACCGCGAGCGTGCCAGCAGGCGTGTGCTCGGCAACGCGGCCAGGTCATCGAGCGCCTGGCGAAGGATGGCATGCGTGTCGCCCAGGTTGCCGCCCAGCGCGACGAAGGCCCGTGTCATGCGCGAAAGGCGGCAGCGCGCGGCCTGACCTGACGTGCGGTCAGGCGGTGCGCCATGCGCCACCACCTGAGGCCAGCCGGCAGGCAACACAGGCTACTGGGGGTCATGACAGGCTCTCTGAGGATCAGGCCGAGCCGGACTTGCCCGCCGGCTTGCGCCGGCGGCGCTTGCGCGGGGCTGCGGTGGCGGCCGCGCCGGCCGGTGCCGCCGTGCCGGCAGGCAGCGCTGCGGCCAGCACCTCCTGCGGCAACTGCTGCGCGTGTGCCCACCACTGGCCGAGTTCGCGGATCGCCGGCGACTCGGCCGCGCGCAGCAGCAGGAAATCGAACGCGGCGCGGAAGCGTGGATGCGCCATCAGGCGGAACACCCGCTTGCGCTGGATCTGCTCGAAGCGCGGCTGCAGCGACCAGATTTCTTCCATGGTGAGAGTGAAGCGGCGCGGGATCGCCACGCGCTGGCACTGCTCGCCGACCACGTGCGCCGCCGCGCGCGCCCAGGCCTCGTTGCCGTCCACGCCCTTGGCCATCCAGCCATGCGCCAGGTCGCGCACCTCGCCCCACAGCAGCACGGCGAACAGGAAGGCCGGCGTCACCGACTTGCCCTCGGCGATGCGCTGGTCGGTATTGGCCAGGCCCTGCTCGATCAGCGAACGCAGCGCCTCGTCGCCGCGCTTGAGCGCGCGCGCCGTGGCCGGGAACAGGAACTTCAGCAGCCCGCACTGCTCGAGCATGCGGAAGCTCTTCAGGCCGTTGCCGGCCAGGAACATCTTGAGCGACTCGTCGAACAGCCGCGCCGGCGCCGCATCACACAGCAGCGGGCCCAGTTCCTCGAACGGCGCGGAGGCCTTGCGGTCGATGGTGAAGCCCAGCTTGGCCGCCAGCCGCGCCGCGCGCAGCATGCGCACCGGATCCTCGCGATAGCGCTTGGCCGGATCGCCGATCAGGTGCAGCACGCGGTTCTCCAGATCCTGCATGCCGCCGACGTAGTCGCGCACCGAGAAATCGCTGATGTCGTAGTACAGCGCGTTGACGCGGAAGTCGCGGCGCACCGCGTCTTCCTCGATGGTGCCCCATACGTTGTCGCGCACGATCAGCCCGTCGACGATGTGGCGATCGCCCTCCCCGCCCTCTTCTTCGCCGGTGCCGCGAAACGTGGCCACCTCGATGATCTCCGGACCGAACACCACGTGCGCGAGGCGGAAGCGCCGGCCGATCAGGCGACAGTTGCGGAACAGCTTCTTGACCTCGTCGGGCGTGGCGTTGGTGGCCACGTCGAAGTCCTTGGGATGGCCGCCGAGCAGCAGGTCGCGCACGGCGCCGCCGACCAGGAAGGCGTCGTAGCCGGCGTCGTGCAGGCGGTAGAGCACGCGCAATGCGGCCTTGCTTATGTTCTTGCGGGAGATCACGTGCTGCTCGCGCGGAACGATCGCGGGCACGGGCGTGACGGAAGTCCTTGCTTCTGGGTTCAAGCGGTCTGGATCCTTGGCGGCGCGCCGGGCGCCGGTGCAACAATCGCGGCGCAATGCGCTGCGTCCGTCCGCGCGGCAGGCGTGCCGGCGGCCTGTTCCGGACGGCAGCGCGAAGGGTCTTCACGAGGCATTGCCGGGCGAAACAATTCCGCTATACTAGCGCGCCTCGCAGCTCTGCGCTCCCTTCGTCTAGTGGCCTAGGACACCGCCCTCTCAAGGCGGGAACACGAGTTCGAACCTCGTAGGGAGCGCCATTATTTTTGCAATCGTCCATGATTGCCGCTGTCTGGAAGGGCCTCGGTAAACCCTTAGCTCCTGGCTATCGGCTAGACTAGAAGCGGCCATCCATGGCCGCACTTTTCACAAGAAGCAGCGCTCCGGCTCGGCATCTCGAGCAGACAGCGCGTTTTCTACAGCCGACTCGAAGCCGCCCATGACCTTTGTCGTTACCGACAACTGCATCAAGTGCAAGTACACCGATTGCGTCGAGGTCTGCCCGGTCGATGCTTTCCATGAAGGCCCGAACTTCCTGGTGATCAATCCGGACGAGTGCATCGACTGCACCTTGTGCGAGCCGGAATGCCCGATCAACGCGATCTATCCCGAGGACGACGTCCCGGCCGGCCAGGAATCGTTCGTGGCGATCAATGCCGAGCTGTCGCGGGAGTGGCCGGTGATCACCGAGCGCAAGGACGGCCTGCCGGACGCCAAGGAGTGGGAAGGCAAGCCGGACAAGCTCAAGCTGCTGGAACGCTGAGCCATCCGCCTGGTTCTGCGACGCCGCCTTCGGGCGGCGTTCTTGTTTGCGGGACCCGGACGTCGCGGGGTAGCTCCAATCCACCATCCATGCACGGCATGGTGGGCTGAAGCCCACCCTACAGTGCAAAAGCAGACGCCGCCCGAAGGCGGCGTCTGGCAAACCGGAAGGGATCCCGACGATCAGCCGCCGAGCTTCGCCTTCAGCGTGTCGACCACCTTGGCCACTGCCGCCGCCTGGCCCTGCGCACGCACTTCGCTGGCGTTGTCGCCGCTGGCGGTGACGGTCACCTGCACCTGGCGCGCGGCCTTGCCGGGCGTGGCCGCATCGCCCTTGCCGTTGCGATGGAACAGGCGGCCAAAGAAGCCGCGCTTCTTCGCCGGCGCGGCTACCACGTTCACCGTGTAGCTGTGCGCGCCGTCGTCGTGCGCGGTGACCTGGCCCACGCTGCCCAGCACCTCGCCGACGCGGCGATAGGTGTTGTCCGCGCTGTCGGCCAGCACGAAACCGTCGGCGATCATGCCGCCTGCCCCGCCCACGTCGGCGGTGACGCCCGCAGAGGTCGGGTTGTTCGCGCCCGGCGGCGGGATCACCAGCGCGTCGGTCGCCGCCGGCGTATCCAGGCCCGGCGGGATCTCCAGCGGGGATTCCTGGCGTGCGGTGTCCCAGGCCTTGTGCGAACGGAGCATGCCGCAACCGGAAAGCAGCAGGCCGCTCAGGACCAGGGCCGGAAGGGCGACGACGAGCGAGGATTTCTTCATGGATGGTTTTCCGAAAAAGGGATCAAGCGGCAGCCGGAAGATCAGGCGACGGCCGCCAAGGATGCCAGAGCAGCCAGGGCTTCGTGCAGACGGGCGCGGTCCGGGCCGTCGGCCAGCTCGACCAGCGGCAACCGGGGCTTCGCCGAACCGAGTCCCAGCGCCGGCAGCATGGCCTTCACCGCGATCGGGTTGGGCGCGCAATTGAGTGCCTGCACCAGCGGGTCGAGCCGGTCGTGGGCACGGCCGGCAGCTTCCCGATCGCCCGCCGTGGCCGCGTCGCACAACGCGCGGAACGCCTGCGGCACCAGGTTCGCCACCACCGAAACGGTACCGGCCGCGCCAGCCAGCATGGCCTTGCCTGCCGTGCCGTCGTCGCCGGATAGGTAGACGAAATCCGCGCGCACAAGTTCCGCAAGCGCGTGGATGCGCTCCTCGCTGGCCACCGCCTCCTTGATGCCCAGGATCGCCGGATGGTCGCGCAACTGCGCGACGGTTTCCGGAAGCAGGTCGCAGGCGGTGCGCGTGGGCACGTTGTAGAGCAGCACCGGCACGCCGCCGTGTTCGGCCACCTCCAGGAAATGCCGGCGCAGACCTTCCTGGGTGGGCCGCACGTAATACGGTGCAACCACCAGCGCCGCATCGGCACCCAGCGCGCCGGCACGGCGGGTCTGCGCGACGGTGCGCGCGGTGGCAGCCTCGCCGGTACCGGCGATCACCGGCACGCGGCCGGCGACACGCTCCACCGCATAAGCCAGCAGCCGCTCGAACTCGTCATGCTCGAGCATGTGCGCCTCGCCGGTGGAGCCGGCCACGACCAGCGCCTGCGTGCCCCCGGCGAGCTGGTAGTCGAGCAGGCGCCCGAAGGCCGGCAGGTCGAGCGAGCCATCGGCGGCAAACGGTGTCGCCAGCGCGCAGATGCTTCCACGAATATCCAAGACGCTATTCCGGCTTGAAGGCAAGCAAGGGATGGTACTGGTGGCCCGTGCACAGTGGAAGGGAGAGTCCTCACCCTGCGATTTCCGGAGCGTCCTAAGCTAAGCTGCCCGGGTTACCAAAGGTGGCCTCCCCTTGAACCGTCCTTCCGCGCGCGCCGGCACCGACAACCAGCTGCTGATCCACACCCTCACCCCGGCGCCGCGCACGCCGCTGCTCACGTTGACCAAGCGCATCGCCGACGCCGGCTGCAGCCTGTCCGACGCGCGCGTTTCGACCATCGGCAACGACACCTCGCTGCTGATGCTCGCCACCGGCGCGTGGGACGCGATCGCAAAGCTGGAAACCGCGCTGGCCAAGCTCGGCCGCGACGAGGAACTGCGCCTGTCGCACTACCGCACCGGGCCGCGCGAGCAGAGCGGCACGCTGCTGCCCTACCTGGTCGAAGTGGTGGCGGCCGACCGCGCCGGCATCCTGGTGAAGGTGGTCGAATTCTTCAGCCGCCACGACATCCGCGTGGAACAGCTGAGCTCGATGCGCTACCAGGCCATGCAGACCGGCGCGCAGATGTTCCAGGCGCAGATCACCATCGGCATTCCGTCCCAGATCCACCTCGCCACCTTGCGCGACGATTTCCTGGAGCTCTGCGACGGGCTCAACCTCGACGCGATCATGGACCCGGTGAAGTTCTGAGCATCGCGCGTCGCGCGCCGTTCGACAAGCCTGTTGCACGCCGCGCGCAGCGCGCTAGTCTTTCCCCCGAGGGCCGAAGAAGCGCCACGCCGGCGCGCTTCCCCAATCGATTCATCGATGACCTCGCGGAGAACCCATGCCCGATATCGGCAAACCGATTCCCCCCCTGATCGGCACCACCGGCGACGACACCGAACTGGAGCTCTCCCAACTCCAGGGCCGCTGGGTGGTGGTGTACTTCTACCCGAAGGATTCCACCCCCGGCTGCACCACCGAGGCGCAGGATTTCCGCGACCTCTACGACGACTTCAGGAAGCGCAACGCCGAGATCGTTGGCGTGTCGCGCGACTCGGTCACCTCGCACGCCAACTTCGCCGACAAGCAGGCCCTGCCCTTCCCGCTGATCGCCGACACCGACGAGAGCTGGTGCAAGGCCTTCGACGTGATCCACGAGAAGGTGCTCTACGGCAAGACGCACCTTGGGATCGTGCGCAGCACTTTCCTGCTCGATCCCAAGGGCCACCTCGCACAGGAATGGCGCGGCGTGAAAGTCGCCGGCCACGCCCAGGCCGTACTGGACGCCATCCCCGCCAAGTGACGCACCTTCGCATCTTCGAGCACTCCCTTTGCACGGCGCGCAGCCGTGCTCTCCGGCGGCCTGCGACCCTCGTGGTCCAGGCCGCTTTTCTTTGGTCCGACAAAAGCGAGGCCTCTTCCGCATGACCGGAAGCAAGCGTATCTACGCACTCGACACCAACGTGCTGCTGCACGATCCCACCTCGCTGTTCCGCTTCGAGGAACACGACGTCTTCATCCCGATGACCGTGCTGGAGGAACTGGACGAAAAGAAGAAGGGCGCATCGGAAGTCTCGCGCAACGGCCGCCAGGTCAGCCGGTTCCTCAACGAACTGATCGAGCGCGGCAACGGCCACGGCATCAGCAACGGACTGGAGCTGTCCAACCCCAAGGGCGTCAACCTCAAGCGCGGCGGCGCGGTGGGCCGCCTGTACTTCCAGCAGCGCACCTCCGCCAACGGGCACAGCAAGGCGGACAACCTGATCCTCGCGGCGGTCATCGAGCTGCGCGACCAGAATCCGGACCGCGCGGTGATCCTGGTCACCAAGGACATCAACCTGCGCATCAAGGCCAAGATCTACGGCATCGACGCGGAGGACTACGAGAACGACCGCGCGCTGGATGACTTCGCGCTGCTCTACACCGGCTCGACCGGGCTGCCCGAGGACTTCTGGGACCGCCACCCGGAAGTGCAGTCCTGGACCGAACGCGGCCGCACCTTCTACAAGCTCGACCACCGCGAGGACGAGGACTGGCATCCCAACCAGTGCCTGTTCCTGCCCGGCGACAACGCCGTCGAGCTGCGCGTGCTGCACGTCGACGATGCGCAGACCACGCTGGTGCTGCTGGACGACCACAGCCACCCCAACCATAGCGTGTGGGGCATCGCCGCGCGCAACCGCGAGCAGAACTTCGCGCTCAACGTGCTGATGGACCCGGATGTCGACTTCGTCACCCTGCTCGGCACCGCCGGCACCGGCAAGACGCTGCTCGCGCTCGCCGCCGGCCTGGCGCAGGTGATGGACCAGCAGCGCTACCGCGAGATCATCATGACCCGCGCCACGGTGTCGGTCGGCGAGGACATCGGCTTCCTGCCCGGCACCGAGGAGGAAAAGATGACGCCGTGGATGGGCGCGCTCACCGACAACCTGGAGGTGCTCGCCAATCCCGAAGAAGGCGGTTCGTGGGGACGCCAGGCGACCAACGACCTGCTCGCCTCGCGCATCAAGATCCGCTCGCTCAACTTCATGCGCGGGCGCACCTTCCTCAGCCGCTACCTGATCATCGACGAGGCGCAGAACCTCACGCCCAAGCAGATGAAGACGCTGATCACCCGTGCCGGCCCCGGCACCAAGATCGTCTGCCTGGGCAACGTCGAGCAGATCGATACGCCCTACCTCACCGAGACGACCTCGGGTCTCACCTACGCGGTGGACCGCTTCAAGGGCTGGGAGCATTCGGCGCACATCACGCTGCGCCGTGGCGAGCGCTCGCGGCTGGCCGACTTCGCCTCCGAGGCGCTCTGAGCCAAGCCAGGGGCGGGCCACGCGCCCGCCCCTGTCGGAGCGCCATCTTCACGCGCCCTTGCCGCACTGCCGCAGACGCACGGCAGCCACCCGCCTGCCTGTTCACGCCAACTGCGCACCGCCTGGCCCATAACGGCGCCCTCGTTGCGCCGCCCGTTCATGCTGCAGCGCAAACAATACGCTAGAGTATGGACATGACCATCCAGCCTGCCATCGACTTCGCCAGCCCGATCCGCAACGCGCCGCTGCCGCCGCGCACCAACCAGCGCTTTGCGCGCACCCAGTCGGCGCCGTCCAATGCCGATCCGGTCACCACCCGTGATGGCCGCGTCCTGCATCTGCGTTCCATCGAGCCCGGCGACGTCGCCGCGCTGCGCCGCTGCTTCACGCGCCTGCCGGCCGAAGACATCCGCCGCCGCTTCCTGCACACCCTGACCGAGCTGCCCGAACCTATGGCCCGGCGTCTGTGCCACATCGACCCGGCGACCGAAGCGGCCTTCGTGCTGGTGGACGACAGCGTGACGCCGGCGGAGCTGCGCGGCGTGGGCCGCGTCTTCATCGACGAGGCGACCGACAGCGCCGAATTCTCCGTGCTGGTCGAGCGCGAATGGACCCGCCTGGGCCTGGGCGCCGAACTGATGCGCCGCCTGGTCGCCACCTGCCGGGAACGCGGGCTGGCGGAACTCTGGGGCTACGTGCTGGTGGAGAATCGCCCGATGCTGTCTCTGTGCAACGAACTGGGCTTCACCTCGCGGATGCTGCCGGACGAACCGGGCATCGCCCAGATCACCCTGCGGCTCTGAGGCGCCGAGGCACGCGCCCCTGCGGGGAGCGCCACCTGCCGCGCTAAACTTCTTCGCTTTCCCGCCGCGGCACCCGGCCGCGCGACAAGCGATCCCGATGCCCCAGATTCCCCACCCGCCCCTGCCCACCTCCCCCAAGCAGCGCCGCTTCTGGACCCCGCCCCACGGTTCCTCGCGCGCCCTGCTGATCGCCGAAGCGGCCCGCGACCACGCCGGCCTGCTGGTGGCGGTCACCCGCGACACCCAGCGCGCCTCGGCGCTGGAAGACGAGTTGCGCCTGTTCGCCGGTGACCTGCCGGTGCTGCATTTCCCCGACTGGGAAACGCTGCCCTACGACATCTTCAGCCCGCATCCGGAGATCGTCTCCCAGCGCATCGCCACGCTCTACCGCCTGCCCTCGGTGCAGCGCGGCGTACTGGTGGTGCCGGTGGCCACGCTGATGCAGCGCATCGCGCCGCGTTCGCACGTCACCGGTTCGGGGCTGGTGCTGGCCAAGGGCCAGAAGCTGGACCTGGCCGCCGAGCAGCGCCGGCTGGAAGCGGCCGGCTATCGCCACGTGCCGCAGGTAGCCGAACCGGGCGACTATGCGGTGCGCGGAGCGCTGATCGACATCTTCCCGATGGGCACTGCCGAGCCCTACCGCATCGAACTGTTCGACGACGAGGTCGATTCGATCCGCAGCTTCGATCCGGAAACCCAGCGCTCGCAACAGCCGGTGGAGAAGGTCGAACTGCTGCCCGCGCGCGAATTCCCGCTCACCGACGAGGCGGCCAAGGACTTCCGCAACAACCTGCGCGAACGCTTCCCGATCGACATCCGCCGATGCCCGCTCTACCAGGACATGAAGGAAGGCGTGACGCCCGGCGGCATCGAGTACTACCTGCCGCTGTTCTTCAAGCAGACGGCAACGCTGTTCGACTACCTCGGCGAGGGCGCGCTGTTCGTGCTGGGCGAAGGCGCCGGCGAGGCGTCCGACCAGTTCTGGACGAACACTGCCGAGCGCTACGACCAGCGCGCGCACGACATCGAACGGCCGGTGCTGCCACCCGCCGAGCTGTACCTCTCGCCCGAACAATTGCGCGAGCAGTTGAACAGGCGGTTGCGCGTGGAAGTGGTCCCATCGGGGCACGAGCACGCCGTCGACTCGGGCACCCTGCCCGCGCCCGAGGTGCCGCTCAACCGCAAGGGCGAGGAGCCGGGCACGTCGCTGCGGCATTTCCTCGCGAGCTACCCGGGCCGCGTGCTGATCGCCGCCGATTCGGCCGGCCGCCGCGAGGCGCTCGCCGAAACGCTCGCCGGCGCCGGGCTCAGGCCCGATGCGGTGGATGGCTGGAAAGGCTTCCTCGATACCACGGCCACGCGGCTGGCGATCAGCGTCGCCCCGCTCGAACAGGGCTTCGCCCTCAAGCAACCGGCGCTCACCGTCCTCACCGAACGCGAGCTCTACGGCGAACGCGTGCGTACCGACCGCAAGCGCCGTCGCGGCGCTGCGCGCGATCCGGACGCGATCATCCGCGACCTGACCGAGCTCTCGGTCGGCGCGCCCATCGTGCACGTCGACCACGGCGTGGGCCGCTACCAGGGCCTGGTGTCGATGGAACTCGGCGGCATGGAGGGCGAGTTCCTCGTCATCGAGTACGCCAAGGGCGACAAGCTCTACGTTCCGGTGGCGCAGCTCGGCCTGGTCAGCCGCTACTCCGGCACCGCGCCCGAACTCGCGCCGCTGCACTCGCTCGGTGGCGACGCGTGGGAACGCGCGCGCAGGAAGGCGGCAGAGAAAGTACGCGACGTGGCCGCCGAACTGCTCGCCATCTACGCCCAGCGCGAGGCGCGCGGCGGCGAGTCGATCGCCATCGACCGCGGCATGGTTGAGGAATTCGGTGCCAGCTTTCCGTTCGAGGAAACCGTCGACCAGGAGCAGGCCATCGATGCCGTGCTCGCCGACCTGGCCGCGCCGCGCGCGATGGATCGCGTGATCTGCGGCGACGTCGGCTTCGGCAAGACCGAGGTCGCGTTGCGTGCTGCCTTCGCCGCCGCCACCGCCGGCAAGCAGGTGGCCGTGCTGGTGCCCACCACCCTGCTCGCCCAGCAGCACTACCGCAATTTCGCCGACCGCTTCGCCGACTGGCCGGTGAAGGTCGACGTGCTCTCGCGCTTCAAGTCCACCAAGGAAGTGAACGACGCCCTCAAGCGCCTGGCCGACGGCCAGATCGACGTGATCGTCGGCACGCACAAGCTGCTGCAGCCGGACATCCGGTTCAAGAACCTCGGCCTGGTCGTGGTCGACGAGGAACAGCGCTTCGGCGTGCGCCAGAAGGAACAGCTGAAGAAGCTTCGCGCCGAAGTCGACCTGCTCACCATGACCGCCACGCCGATTCCGCGCACGCTCAACATGGCGATGGCCGGCCTGCGCGATCTCTCGCTGATCACCACGCCGCCGGCGCACCGCATGGCCGTGCGCACCTTCATCAGCACCTGGGACCCCGCCACCATTCGCGAGGCCTTCCAGCGCGAGCTCTCGCGCGGCGGCCAGGTGTACTTCCTGCACAACGAGGTCGACTCGATCGAACGCACCGCGCGCGAACTGGAGGAGCTGATCCCCGAGGCACGCATCGGCGTCGCCCACGGCCAGATGCCCGAACGCGAACTCGAGCGCGTGATGGCCGACTTCCACCGCCAGCGCTTCAACGTGCTGGTGTGCACGACGATCATCGAAACCGGCATCGACATCCCGACAGCCAACACCATCATCATCGACCGCGCCGACCGCTTCGGCCTGGCCCAGTTGCACCAATTGCGCGGCCGTGTGGGCCGCTCGCACCACCGCGCCTACGCCTACCTCGTCGTGCCCGACCGCAAGGCCATGACCGCCGACGCCGAGAAGCGCCTGGAAGCGCTCGCCTCGCTGGAGGAACTGGGCGCCGGCTTCACCCTGGCCACCCACGACCTGGAAATCCGCGGCGCCGGCGAACTGCTGGGCGAGGAGCAATCCGGCCAGATCCAGGAAATCGGCTTTGGCCTCTACACCGAACTGCTCGACCGCGCCGTGCGTGCATTGAAATCCGGCAAGATGCCCGACTTCGACCTTTCCTCCGAGCACGAAACGGAAGTGGAGCTGCACCTGCCTGCGCTGATCCCGGACGACTACCTGCCCGACGTGCACACCCGGCTAACCCTCTACAAGCGCATCGCCAGCGCGAAGAACGAGGACCAGTTGCGTGACCTGCAGGTGGAAATGATCGACCGCTTCGGGCTGCTGCCCGAGCCGACCAAGACCTTGTTCGCGCTCTCCAGCCTCAAGCTAATGGCGACGCCGCTGGGCATCCGCAAGCTGGACATCGGCGCCAGCAACGGCCGCATCACCTTTCGCGACAAGCCCGACGTCGACCCGATGGCGCTGATCCGCCTGATCCAGGGCCAGCCGCGCGTCTACAAGCTGGACGGCCAGGACAAGCTCAAGATCACCCTCGACCTCCCTGGCGCCGCCGAACGCATCCGCGCCGCCCAGGAAGTGCTCGTCCTACTCGGCGCCCGCCGCCCCGCCTGACCGGGCCCGCGAGGCTATGCTGCCTCTCCCCTTCGGGGAGAGGGGCTGGGGTGAGGGGCCGGGGCTCGCGGGAAACTCTTCTATCCCCGGTCCAACGGACTCATCACTCCCCGTCCGCCCCGATTGAGCACGTGCGTATAGATTTGCGTAGTCGACACGTCGGCATGCCCCAGCAACTCCTGGATGGTACGCAGGTCATACCCGTCCTCGAGCAAATGCGTGGCAAACGAGTGCCGCAACGTGTGGCAGGTTGCCGGCTTGGCCAGCCCGGCCCGCACGCGCGCCTGCTTGACCGCGCGCTGCAGCCGCGACTCGTCCAGGTGGTGCCGCCTCTCCTCTCCGTCGCGCGGGTCGCAACTGCGCACCGACGCGGGGAACACGTATTGCCATCCCCATTCGGCATTGGCCCGCGGATACTTGCGCACCAACGCATCCGGCAGCCACACCCGCCCGAATCCCGCATCCAGGTCGCGCTGATGGATCCGCCTGGCCTCCTCCATCTGCGCCTGCAACGGCGCCACCAGCGTGCCCGGCAGCATCGTATGGCGATCCTTCCCGCCCTTGCCCTGTCGCACGATCAACTCCCCCTTACCGAAGTCGACATCCTTCACGCGCAGACGCACGCACTCCATCAGCCGTAGACCCGCACCATAGAGCAGGCTCGCCATCAGCCATGGCGTTCCCGTGAGCTCGCCCAGCAGCGCGGCGATCTCCGGCCGTGTCAGCACCACCGGCAACCGTTGCGGCTTCTTCGCCCGCTCGATTCCATCCAGCCATGGCAATTCGACTCCAAGCACCTGCTTGTAGAGGAACAGCAAAGCCGACAACGCCTGGTTCTGGGTGGATGCCGAAACGCTCCCATCCACCGCCAGGCTCGTGAGGAAGCGCTCGATTTCCGGCGCCCCCATTTCGGTCGGATGCCGTTTGTCATTGGCAAGAATGAACCGCCGGGTCCAACCGACATACGCCTCCTCCGTCCTGCGTGCCAAACCCAGCCGCCGGATACGCTGCCGGACTTGGTCCAGCAAACGTGGGGGCTGCGCAGGCGCCAAGCTTGCAGCGCCATCTACCTCGTGAAAGGATGCCAAGCAACTACTCCCGCCAAACTTGAGGTGGCGAGATTAGGCTGCGGGATTAGGCTGCGAACAGGCGCGGAAGTCGTTGATTGTTGTAGGCTCGGCCAGAACCAAGGTGTAGGTCATCAGCGGTTAGGCTGCGCGATTACATCCCAATCTGAAACCTACTTTGAGTTAGGCCCTTGCTTGGTTGTTCTCTCGCAGCGTCTGCTTCGGCCGGCTCTCGCCAGCTTCCAGTCCTTCGCATTTGGCCGCGAGCTTTGCAGCGGTGCGGCAAGCTACAGGCTCCCAAAGCTGCTA